>JACWDH010000018.1 GCA_014654235.1 Pelagibacterales bacterium SAG-MED10
CCATTAAATTTAAAATCAAATATGGGATCAATGATTTCAAAAAATCATTTAATGACTGTAAATAACTTTATCCAAAAAGGTATCGATGAAGGTGCAAAACTTTTATTAGGAGGTGTTTCAGTTGATAGACATGGAAATAAGGCATACAGATTGTCACTTCAGACCAGAGAGCAGCACATTAGAAGAGACAAAGCTACAAGTAATATTTGTACAGCCCAAGCTTTATTAGCAATAGTGTCAGCAGCATATGCCATTTATCACGGACCAGACGGAATTAAAAATATTTCTGAAAGAGTATCTCAATTAGCAAAAAATTTTGGAGATAAAATAAAACAATCTGGATATGAACTATATTCAGATTATTTTTTTGACACTGTAACTATTATTACCAAAGATAAGACTGATCAGATTTTTAATAATGCTTTAGATCAAAAAGTAAATATTAGAAAAGTAAATTCAGAAATGTTGTCAGTATCTTTTGACGAGAAAAAAAATGTTTATAGAGTAAATCAATTGTTAAAAATTTTTAATGCAGCAGAATCAATTAAAAAAGAAGATCCTACAGTCAGCCTACCCAATCTACCAAAAAATTTACTAAGAACTTCAAAATATTTAGAACACCCAGTTTTTAATTCATACCATTCAGAAACTGAAATGCTTAGATACTTAAAAAAATTAGAGGATAAAGACATCGCTCTTAATAGAACGATGATTGCATTAGGCTCATGCACTATGAAATTAAATGCTACTGCAGAAATGATACCCATTTCATGGAGAGAGTTAGCTGAGCCTCATCCGTTCGTACCTGTAGAGCAGATGGAAGGATATAGAGAGTTATTCACCGATCTTAAAAATTGGCTAAGATCAATTACTGGTTTTTCTGGAGTTTCACTTCAGCCAAATGCAGGCGCTCAAGGTGAATATGCAGGATTAATGGTTATAAGAAAATATCATTTAGATAGAGGTGATGAAAATAGAAACATATGTTTAATACCTAGTTCAGCACATGGAACTAATCCAGCAAGTGCACAAATGGTTGGAATGAAGGTTGTAGTTGTTAATTGTGATAAAGAAGGCAATGTAGATTTTGAAGATTTAAAGAAAAAAGCAGAAACACATTCAGAAAATCTTGGAGCTTTAATGGTTACATATCCATCTACCCATGGTGTATTTGAGGAAAAAATAAAAGATATCTGTGATTTAATACACAAACATGGAGGTCAAGTTTATATGGATGGTGCAAACTTAAATGCACTTGTAGGAATTGCAAAACCTGGAAATTTTGGTCCAGATGTTTGTCATATAAACTTACACAAAACATTTTGTATTCCTCATGGTGGTGGAGGACCAGGTATGGGACCAATTGCTTGCAAAAAACATTTACAAGTTTATCTGCCTAACCATCCAGTAGTAAAAGATTGTGGTCCTGCAACTGGTATAGGTGCAGTTTCAGCAGCACCTTGGGGGAGCTCAAGCATTTTATCTATTTCATGGATGTATATAAAAATGATGGGATCTCAGGGTTTAAAATTAGCTACAGAAGTCGCAATATTAAACGCCAACTATATAGCTCATAGATTAAAAAACCATTTTCCAATCTTATATAAAGGGACTAATGGAAATGTTGCTCACGAATGTATTATCGATATTAGATCAATTAAAAGTGAAACAGGGGTTACGGAAGAAGACATAGCGAAAAGATTAATAGACTATGGATTTCATGCGCCAACAATGTCATGGCCTGTCGCTGGTACAATGATGATTGAACCAACAGAGAGTGAAAGTTTACCTGAAATAGATAGATTTTGTGATACTTTAATAAATATTAAATTGGAAATAGAAATGATTAAGTCTGGTAAATTTGATAATGTAGATAATCCAATTAAAAATGCACCCCATACTGATATTGAACTTTCGTCTGATGAATGGGATCACAAATATTCTAGACATCAAGCAGCGTATCCTGCAAAATTCTTGAAAACAAATAAATTTTGGCCTCCAGTTGCAAGAGTAGATAATGTCTACGGAGATAAAAATATTTTTTGTACTTGTCCAAGTATGGACGAGTTTAAAGAAGATGCAGCATAAATAGTAATGAAAATTGCTGTTGTCGGCTCAGGAATTTCAGGTTTAAGTGCTGCATACTATTTATCTAAAAAACATCATGTAGATCTTTTTGAAAAAGAAGATCATTTTGGAGGCCATTCCCACACTATTGATTTAATGTGTGGTGAAAAAAAAGTTTCTGTTGATATCGGTTTTATTGTATTCAACTTTCAAACTTACCCAAATTTAATAAAGTTTTTTAAAGAAAATAATATTGATATTGAAAAAAGCAATATGTCTTTTTCAGTTTCAGTTGACAACACCAATTTTGAATATTGTGGAAAAGGGATTAGCGGAATTTTTTCTAATAGATCAAATTTGTTTAATGTGAAATTTTTAAAAATGTTTTTCGATATAGTTAAATTTTATAAAAAAAGTGATCAGGAAATTATTTTGAATGAAAAATTAACTTTGGGCGAATATCTTGAAAAGAATAAATTATCAAAACCATTTATTGATTATCACATAATTCCTATGGTTTCTGCTATTTGGTCTATGCCACCATTAGAGGCAAGTAAAATGCCAATTAGTTTTTTTTTAAAATTTTTCCAAAATCATGGTTTGTTTAAATTAAAAAATAGGCCTCAATGGTATACGGTTTCTAATAGAAGCAGAACTTATGTTAATCAGATAATATCCAAAATTAGTGGTGAGCATTACAAAAATTATAAAGTAAAAAAAATAAAAAGAAAGTCGTCAGGCATTGACCTGTACTATGGCGGTCAAAGTGAGTTTTTTGATTATGATAAAGTAGTTATAGCAACTCATGCTGACGAAGCATTAGAATTAATTGACAATCCAACAGATGAGGAGAGAAAAATTCTATCTAATTTTAGTTATAAAGAAAATATTGCATATATTCATACTGATAACAGAGCTATGCCTAAAAATAAAAGAGCTTGGAGTTCTTGGAATTCATCTATTGATGATAAAGATATTGAGAAAAATTCTATTAGTTATTGGTTAAATCTTTTACAAAACCTAAAGTGTAAACAAGATATTTTTTTAACCTTAAATCCCTACTTTGATATTGATAAGTCTAAAATACTTAAAAAGGTAAGATTTACTCACCCATATTACGATCAAAAAGCATTAGATACTCAACAAGAACTTTCTAAACTACAAAATCAGAAAGACTTGCTGTTTTGTGGAAGTTATTTTGGTTACGGATTTCATGAAGATGGAATAAAATCATCTATTGAAATGCTGAAAAACCTTAATGATTAATTCTTGTATTTACACTGGAACAGTGATCCACAAACGATTTAAACCTAAAGAACATTTCTTTAAATATAAAGTATTTTCGTTACTCCTAGATTTATCTGAACTAGAGAAATTAAGTAATAAAATAAGATTTTTTTCTTTAAATCGTTTTAATTTAATTAGTTTTCAAGAAAAAGATCATGGATTAAGAGATGGTTCATCTCTAACAGAATGGGTAAAAAAAAACTTAGAACAAAATAATATTAATTCAGGAAATATTAAAATTAAACTTTTATGTTACCCAAGAATATTAGGATATGTATTTAATCCTCTTAGCATTTTTTTTGTTTACAATAATCAAGAACAACTAGTGTCAATTTTATATGAAGTAAAAAATACTTTTGGCGAACAACACACTTATGTATTTAGAGTCGATAATAATAACAATTTAATACAAAATAATTGCTCTAAGAAGTTTCACGTTTCCCCATTTATTGAAATGGACTGCCAATATTTTTTTAAAATATTAAAACCAGGAAATAAATTGTCAGTGATTATCGAACAATATGATAAAGACGGAAAAATTTTATTTGCTTCTCAAGACGGAAATAGAAATGAGCTAAATAGTACTCAGTTAATTAAATCTTATTTAAAACATCCTTTAATGACTTTAAAAATTATTTCTGCGATACACTTTGAAGCGTTTAAATTGTGGTTAAAAGGAATAAGATTAGTTAAAAAAAAATTAAATATTAAAAATAATTTAACAGTTGAGAATTAATGCTTTTAAACAACATATCCGACAAATTAGTTTTCAATTTTTTAAGTAAGATTGATTATGGTTATCTTGAAATCAAAACTTTTGATGGAGAAATTTTAAAATTTGGGAATCCAGAGGAACCACTTAGTGCTAATATAATTATTAAAAAACCAAATTTTAATTATAATTTGATACGTGGTGGCAGTATTGGGTTTGCAGAGTGTTATATGAGGGGGGAGTTCGAAACTGACGATCTTTCAAATTTAATTGAGCTTACAGCAAGAAATATTAAAATTATTCATAGGTTTTCTGGTTTACTTGATGTTCCAGTAATTAATTATATTAAAAATAAAATTATTAAAAATACAAAAAGTAGAAGTAAAGAAAATATTGCAAAACATTATGATTTAGGAAATGAATTTTTCTCATTATGGCTTGATGATACTTTAACTTATTCAAGTGCTATATTTAATGAACATTCTCTAAATTTAGCTGAAGCACAAAATAACAAATATCAAAAATTAATCGATCTTATTAAACCAAATAATGGTGACAAAGTTTTAGAAATTGGCTGCGGCTGGGGTGGTTTCGCTGAGTATTTATGTAAAAAATATGATGTAAAACTTGATTGTATAACCATTTCAAAAAAACAATTTGAGTACGCCAAAAAACGAATTCATAAATGTGGCTTAAATGAAAAAGTTAACATTGAAATTAAAGATTATAGAGATTTACAAGGCAAATATAATTCAATTGCATCAATAGAAATGATTGAAGCTGTAGGACAAAACTATCTTGAAAGTTATTTTAAAACCATCAAAGATAATTTATCTGGAGGGGGTAAAGCTGCTATTCAAGCAATAACAATTGATGATAGTTTATTTGATAGGTATAAGAATAAACAAGATTTTATCCAAAAATATATTTTTCCAGGTGGATTTCTTCCTAATAAAAACAGCATAAACAGATATGTCTCAGATAATGGATTAACAGTAAACTCATATATCTCTTATGCGGATCATTATGCAAATACATTAGCTATTTGGAGAAATGAATTTATAAAGAAATGGGAGTTAATTAAAAATCAAGGTTTTGATTTAAAATTTAAAAGAATGTGGGAATTCTATCTGTCTTATTGCGAAGCTGGTTTCAAATCTAAGAATATAGATCTAATTCAATTTTCACTTCAAAACAAATAACAGTTACAAAGGATATTTATGCATCATACTAAAATAATTAAATCTATTTCATTGATAATTTGTGCTTTCTTAATTACAAGTTGTTCTAATAATAGTGCTATGAAACCAGAGGAATTTAAAAATAAAGAACCAAGATTAATAATTGAGGAATATCTAAGTGGTAACGTTAAGGCATGGGGTGTTTTACAAGATAGGTCAGGCAAAGTTACAAGACAGTTTAATGCTGATTTAAATGGGACTTGGGATGGAAAACAATTAGTTTTAAAAGAAAAATTTAATTGGGATGATGGTGAAATTCAAGATAGAGAATGGACAATAAATAAAATCGATGAACATAATTATGAGGGAACTGCTGGTGATGTTGTAGGCAAAGCCAAAGGTTATTCATATGGTCCAGCTTTTAAATTTGAATATGTTTTATTAGTTCCAGTAAAAGGAAGAGAATTAAAAATCACATTTGATGATTGGATTTTTAAACAAGATGATCGTGTTGCAATCAATAGAGCTACAATGACAAAATTTGGTTTTAAAGTTGCTGAGCTGACTGTAGTATTTGTTAAAGATTAATTATTTCTTTTGATATTTTGTCAATCGACCTAATAAATTAAAATATAACTTGCTAGGCAGAAAACTTAAAATTTTAAGTGTAATTGTAAGTGCTTTTGGAAAATGAATTTCAAAAGACTTTTTATTAACTAAACCATCATAAATTTGATCCGCAGCATATTCTGGTGTCTTTAAGAAAGGCATTTTAAAATCATTTTTATCTGTCATGGGAGTTTTTATAAATCCAGGTGATACTAAACAAACACGAACGTTAGACCTTTTAAAATCAAAATATAGACTTTCAGCTAGATTATTTAATGCAGATTTAGATGGACCATATCCTGTAGAATTAGGAAGTCCTCTGTAACCAGCGATAGAGGAAACTATAGTAATTACACCATTTTTTCTGTCTTTAAAGTGTTGTTCAACAGCTTTAATGGTATTTACAGTCCCAAAAAAATTAACTTTAAATACCTCTTCCATTTGCTCTACATCAATATCTTTTTCTTTTTTAGGGTTCCATGTCCCTGTTGAAAAAAAACAAATATCAATATCATCAAATTTATTTTTAATTTCATTGAATACCTCAAAACAATTTTCTTTATGAGTAACATCTAAAGGAAAAGCTGTAATATTCTCATATTGATCACAAAGTTCATTTAATAATTCAACTCTTCTTGCAGAAACTGCAACATTCCATCCTTTACTAGAAAATTTAATAGCTAGAGCTTTACCAATACCTGTACTTCCGCCTGTAATCCATATTGTTTTTTTATTCATAGTTAATCGTATATATTACTAACATGTTTAAAAATAAATTTTTAACTTTTATATCCTTTCTTCTGGTCACTTTTGGAGCTTCAGCTATTGGAAGCTTAGCAACAATTAATTATAAAGAGCCATGGTATTCATTATTGAATAAACCAACCTTAAATCCTCCAGATTGGGTTTTTGGACCTGTGTGGACGACTTTGTACTTGATGATGACACTTGCAATATGGTTATTTTGGCATTCAAAGAGTAGGGATAAAAATACAGTTTATGTTTATTTAATTCATCTGGTGTTTAATACAACTTGGAGTGTAGTTTTCTTTGTTTTTCACAATATGGTCTTAGCTTTATTTGTTCTAATTTTATTGATTGGACTGATAATTAATCTCATTTTAAGATTTAAACGTGTCAATCTAGTTAGTTCCTATTTAATGATTCCTTATTTACTTTGGTGTAGCTTTGCACTATTTCTGAATGTAAATCTTATAATGATAAATTAATATGGATGATGTAGTCGTAATCGGTGGTGGAATAATTGGAGCAGCAACAGCTTATTTTTTATCTAAAGAGGGTAGAAAAGTAAAAGTAATCGAAAGAGACCCAACATATAAAACTGCTTCATTCCCATTATCTCTGGGTGGATTTAGAAGGCAATTTTTTCAAAAAGAAAATATTTTATTAGGAAAATTTGCTAGAGAATTTATAAATCAAATACCTCAACTATTGAAAACTGAAAAAAATCCAAACCCTACTGCCAGTATGGTAACAAATGGTTATTTATTAATGTTTGGACCCGAACATGCTGAAGAACAATACCGAGCATTAGAAAATCATAAAAAGTGTGAAGCAGGAACCAAAAATATTAAAGGATCAGAATTATCGAAAATATTTCCCTATATAAATAATGAAGGAATAGAAACAGCAACTTATACCGATAATCAAACGGAGGGTTGGATTGATCCATTTCTTTTTCACACAGCTTTAAAAAGTAAAGCAATTGAACTTGGTACTGAATTTATTAAAGGAGAAATTAACAATATTTCTGAAGTTAAAGCTAAAACAATTGTTTCTGCTGCAGGTTGTTGGACAAAAAAATTACTTGAAGACATTCCAGTGGTTCCTCAAAAACACACAGTTTTTAGGGTTAAATGTCCAAAATACATTAAAGAAATGCCTCTTACAGGAGATCTAACAACAGGTGTTTATTGGCGACCAGAAGGTGGTGAATATTTAGCTGGGTCACCTCTTTCAGTATTTGATGCTGATGATTTAGAACCAGCTTGGAATGATTTTGAAGAGTTAGTTTGGCCAGCATTAGCAAAAAGAATTCCAGCTTTTGAAGAACTTAAATTAACTGGAGGATGGGCTGGATATTATGATTGCAACAAATTAGACAATAATGCAGTTGTTGGAAAACACCCAAAATATGAGAATGTTTATATGGCATCAGGTTTTACGGGAAGAGGATTGATGCAAGCACCCGGCATTGGAAGAGCTTTAACTGAACTAATTACAACTGGATCTTATCAAACAATTGATATTAGTGATTTTTCAGTTGAAAGAGTGTTAGGTAATAGTGCAAGGCCAGAGCCATACGTTTTATAACTTAAGTCCCACAAAACGTTTGGTATTTCTCTTTTGATATTGGAGCTGGTGATTGATACTCCGAAACATCAACTTTAGGGTTATAGGGATTTTGTATCACAGATAATAATTTATAAAGTGTTTCATAATTATTTTTATCTGCATCAGATAATGCCGCCTCTACCTTATGGTTTCTTGGTATAATGACTGGATTAACTTTTTTCATCAATTGAAATTGATTTTCTTTATTTGAATTGTTTAAATTTGATCGATTGTTCCATGCTTTTACCCATTCTATAAATCTTTTATCATTATAGATTTCATCCTTAATTGGCATATCCATTAAATAACAAAAAGTATTTGTATAATCTGCTTTACTTTCTTCCATCCAATTCAATAAGGAGTTAATAAGTTTTAAATCATCTTTATTATCACCAATTAAACCAAGTTTAGATTTCATCATATCCAACCATTTTTGTTCATAAATAGTTTGAAAGTTATCTATAATTTGAGTTGCAGTCTTAATAGCCTGGTCTTCATTTTTATCAATAAGAGGAATAAGACACTCAGCAAATCTAGCTAAATTCCATTTAGCAATGGGTGGTTGATTAGAAAATGCGTATCTTCCAAATTTATCAATTGAACTAAAGACAGTTTTTGGATCATAGTGATCTATAAAAGCACAAGGACCATAATCTATAGTTTCACCTGAAATCGCCATATTATCTGTATTCATCACTCCATGAATAAATCCAACTCTCATCCAATTAACTATTAGCTGACATTGTTTTTCAATTACTAGATTTAACAAATCTACAGCCTTTGTTGCGGATGATTTAATTTCTGGATAATGTCTATAAACTGTATAATCAACTAACATTTTCAATTCATCAATATTTTGTTTTGCAGCGATGTACTGAAATGTTCCAACTCTAATATGACTAGAGGCAACTCTAGTTAATATAGCACCCTCTGATAAATTTTCCCTCACCACCTTTTCTCCAGTTTTAGTCACAGCAAGACTTCTCGTCGTTGGTATGTTTAATGAATGAATAGCCTCACTTATAATATACTCTCTTAGCATTGGACCTAATGCCGCTCGACCATCTCCACCTCTCGAAAAAGAAGTTCTGCCAGATCCTTTGAATTGAATATCGTATCGCTTTTTTTGATTAGTTACATGTTCACCGATTAAAACTGCTCTTCCATCACCTAACATTGTAAAATGTCCAAATTGATGTCCAGCATAAGCTTGAGCTATTGAGCTAGTTCCTTCAGGCAGAATATTTCCTGCAAATAGAGCAGATAATTCATTTTTTTCGATTTTAGAAAAATCAAGCCCTAATTCCTTTGCCAAATTTTCATTTAAGATAACCAACTCAGGTTTCAAAACTGAAACAGGTTTAACAATCTCCTTAAAAGCTTTGGGTAACTTTGAATAAGAATTATCAAAATTCCATTTAATATAGTTTTTCACAGATTTTATAGGTTCCAAATATTATTTAAAATCTCTTCTCTTCTACAAGCTGTTTTATATTCCAAATATCTTTGAAACTTTTTAACATAAAAATCTTGGTGGTAAACTTCAGCTTCGTAAAATTTATCAAAACTTCTTACGTAAGTAACAATCTCTTTGTTAAACTCGTTTTCTAATTCTTTCACACTATTTTCTATCAGTTTTTTTTCTTCATCATTTTGATAAAACGCGACTGATCTGTAGCTATATCCTTTATCGCAAAATTGCCCATATGGATCAAAGGGATCTATATTTTTCCAAAAAATATTGAGTAATTCTTTAAAAGAAATGATTTCTTTGTCATAGACAATTTCAACAACCTCAAAATGACCAGTTTTACCATAAGTCACCTCTCTATAGGTCGGGTTTTCTGTAGTGCCCCCAGAGTAACCTGATATCACTTCTTCTACTCCACTTAATTTTTCATAAACTTCTTCCATACACCAAAAACATCCACCAGCAAAATATGCCTTACCCTTTTGATTAGCTTCAGCTGCAGTAATAAATGAGGTAATAAAAAATATGATAGTAAAAAATTTCATTAACCATCATAAACAAAAAACTTGAATTGAGTCTATGATATTAAAGGTAGCTACTTTTAGTAAACTACCTTTAATAAGTATTTTTTTGAGTTATTTTTTCTTATATTTAGCCGCTTCTTCAGATCCACCAGTAGCTGATCCTTTACTATATGAGTGAGCACCCATTCCAGCTAATTGGCCGTCTTTTACAATAAGATATTGGTCTCTAATTTCACTACCTTCAAAGAAACATTCCAAAATTTCTCTTACTCCATCAGCATATCTTGTTTGAGCTGATAATGAAGTTCCAGAAGTATGCGGTGTCATTCCATGATTTGGCATAGTTCTCCAGACATGATCATTTGGAGCTGGTTGTGGAAACCAAACATCTCCCGCATAACCACTTAACTGTCCACTTTCTAAAGCTTTTGCAATAGCTTCACGGTTACAGATTTTTCCTCTAGCAGTATTTACAATATAAGCACCTTTTTTCATTTTACTTATCATTGCATCATCAAATAAGTTTTCAGTTTCTGGATGGAGAGGACAATTAATTGTCACTACATCACAAACTTTAACCATTGATTCCACAGACTCGTGAAAAGTTAAATTTAATTCTTTTTCAACACTTTCAGGTAATCTATGTCTATCAAAATAATGCAAATGAGTATCAAATGGTTTCATTTTTCTTAAAGCATCTAAACCAATACGACCTGCAGCAACTGTTCCAATATGCATACCCTCAACATCGTAAGATCTTTGAACTGCGTCAGCAATATTCCAACCACCCTCATTAACAATTCTATGTTGATTATGATAATCTCTTACCATTGAAACAATCATCATAACAATATGTTCAGCAACTGATCTTGAATTACAAAATGTAACTTCTACTACATCAATTTTGTTATCCATTGCTGCTTGTAAATCAACATGGTCCGATCCTATTCCTGCAGTAATAGCCATTTTTAAATTTTTAGCTTTTGCAATTCTTTCTTTTGTTAAATAGTAAGGAAAAAATGGTTGAGATATAACTATATCAGCATCAACGATATGCTTGTCAGCTTCACATCCTTCTCCATCTTTACTATTTGTAACAATAAATTCATGACCGTTAGACTCTAAATATTTTTTTAATCCTAATCCTCCTGAAACACATCCTAATAATTCACCTGGTGTGAAGTCTCTACCTTTTGGACTAGGTAAAGTCATTCCATCTGGATATTTTTCTAATTTTGGAAGATCACTTAAGGGATATGATTTTGGCATTCCACCTTTAGGATCGTCATATAATACGCACAATATCTTCATTTACTCTCCTGTATGTAATAAATATTAATTTATTTTCGGCCATCTAACCTCATTTTTAATGGGCTAGCAAACAAATTATTTCTTAGAGGGATAATTTTTTTTTAAGATAAATCGATTGAGAATTATTGCAAAAAGTAGAATGATTATTGAACCAGAAATCACAGGGGTCAATAAGTAGTCTACCGACACACTACCCATTATGACTATAATGGGATTACCACCAGCTGGTGGATGAGTTACATTAAATAATATCATCAATCCAACACCAAAACCTACAGCTAAAGGTATCGTTAAATACAAAGGTAAAGGAATAAAGTATAAAAAAAACATTCCAACAATTGTTGTAAGGACGTGACCAAAGAAAACATTTTTAGGTTGTGCGAAAGGACTTTCAGGATACCCGTAGAGCAGAACCATTGAAGACCCAAAAGAAGCAATCAAAAATATTCCGTACTCAGTTTTGTAAGTTAAAAGGGTAAGTATTCCGATTGTAATAATCGAAAAAAGACCTGCAAAGAATGATTGCTTTAAATTTCCCATAATTTAATTTGATATAATCTTTTTTAAGGCATTGAAAGGAAGAAGAATACATTCTTTTCTTGATATATTTTTTTGATCAAACAATTTACTTAAAAAAGACCATTTTTTTTCAATACTTTCTTGTTCTTTATTAAAAAAAGATTTTGCATAATCACACAGCTCTTTAATTTTATTTTTTTTGGAGTTTATCAAATTTTTTGATAACAAACTCGCAGTAGCCTGACAATAAACACATGATTTTCCCTGGTAACCAAAATCAATAAGTTTTTCATTTTTAATGACTAACTTAATTTGAATTTCATCACCACATAAAGGATTTTTGGATTTTGCAGCATGAGTGTAGTTTTTGATATTTTTGTTATTTTCTGTATCCGAAGCAATCTCTAAAATTTTTAAATCCATATAAACTTTTAATTTTATTTCATATATATCACTGATTTTATATTTAGATTTAAAATATATTTTTGTTGTAGAAAATTCTATTTAGAATTAGATTTCGGCATATGATTGAGCTTAGAAGTCCCAAAATTGCTATTCCAGTTGTTTTGTTTGCGGGGTTACTGTGGTCATTTGGTCCTTTAGTTGTGAGATACATGGACAATCCTCAATTAGTCCCATGGCAATATATTTTTGGAAGAGGTTTAACTATTTTCATTTTATTAAATCTTTATTTATTTTTTGAAGAAGGAAAAAATTTTTATAAAAATTATCTCAAAATAGGATTATCAGGTGTCATAGGTGGATCAGGTTTAGGTGTTGCAATGATCACCTTTATTTACTCAATAACAAATACTAGTGCTGCGGTGACACTACTTTGTTTGGCTGCAATGCCTTTTTTTACAGCATTATTAGCTTTTTTGTTTTTAAAAGAAAAAATCTCCTTAAACGTTTGGATTTCAATTATCATTGCTACTGCAGGTATATTAATTATGGCACTTGGTAATACGAGTGAAAAATCTTTAATTGGATTTGTATTTGGTCTAACAGCTTCAGTTGGTTTCTCAGTTTTTTCAGTATCACTCAGATGGAGAAAAGAAACTCCAAAATTTACAACAGTTGCTTTTGCTGGATTTTTTTGTGTTGTTTTTTCTTCTATTGCAATAATTACAAACGATTTAGTATTTTTTTCATCTAGCTATAATGGAACTTTATTTTCTTTACATGGAACATTAGTTTGCTTTGGTTTAATTTTATATTCAATAGGCTCAAAAGCTATTCCAGCAGCAGAACTTACATTGCTATCTTTAACTGAAGTAGTGGGTGGAATATTCTGGGTATGGCTACCACTATTTGGTATCAATGAGGTTCCTACAACAAACACAATTATTGGCGGATTTTTTCTTTTTGTTTCAATAATTTATTACAGTTTGATTATGAGATGGAATAAAAGATACATCGCTTTAAATTAGTTTATGAATAAAAATAATATCATTGTGAATAGTTGGAATGAATGGGATCCACTCAAACATGTAATTGTTGGAAGAGCTGATGGTACGTGTATTCCAGCTCCCGAACCAGCACTCGATGCAAAAGTTCCTGAAGATAGTGATATGCGAGGCCAGTTTGGACCAAGAACTAAAGATACTGTTGATAAAGCCAATCAACTTTTAGATAATTTTTCAAATATACTTCAGAAAAGAGGAATTAAAGTTGATCGACCAACACCTATAGAATTTAATCAAAAAACATCTACTCCTGATTGGGAAGCAGAAACCATGTTTGGCTGTATGCCACCAAGAGATGTTTTGTTAACTGTTGGTAATGAAATTTTAGAGGCAACAATGAGCTATCGTTGTCGTTGGTTTGAATATTTATGTTACAGACCACTTCTACAAGATTATTATAATCAAGATCCAAATATGAGGCATGAGTCTGCACCAAAACCTAGATTGACAGACCTTGATTATAGAAAAGATTACTTATCAGATAAAATTGGAGTTCAGAAAAGATTAGAATGGACAGAAAAAAAACATTTTGTAACAACAGAGGAAGAACCATTATTTGATGCAGCTGATGTATTGAGATTTGGAAAAGATTTAGTAGTGCAACATGGTTTTACTACAAATCTCAAAGGTATTGATTGGTTAAAAAGACATTATAAAGATCATAGAGTTCATGCAGTGAACTTTCCTGGTGATCCATACCCAATTCATATCGATGCAACCTTCACACCAATAAAAGAAGGGTTAATAATTAATAATCCTCAAAGAAGACTACCAAAAGAACAAAGAAAATTATTTGAAAATAATGGGTGGGAAATAATAGATAGTGCACAGCCAGCACATAACGAGCCACCCCCATTATGTTACTCATCAACTTGGCTATCTATGAATGTGTTAGTTTTAGATTCTAAAACTGTATGTGTCGAAAAAAGTGAGACTTATCAAGCAGAGCAATTAGATAAACTTGGAATGGAAGTGGTTCCAATAGAGCTACGAGATGCTTACGCATTTGGAGGAGGGCTTCATTGTTGTACTGCAGATGTATATAGAGAAGGGGAGTTAAAGGATTATTTTCCTAAACAATAAGTCTCTAATTTGGATTTTGCTTTAAATATTCTATATATTCAAGAATTTCTTCAAACTTTTCATCAGGTATATCTTTGTAACTAGCGTTAAATTTAGATTTTACACAAATAGCTACGTGAGCATAGGCATTCCTACCTTTTGGATGATTAGGATGATCAGGTAATTGATCTTGTAAATAATCACCAGCTTCCTGAATAATTTTCCAGAGTTTACTTGCGTTTTCTTTATTCATTTTTTCTAAATTGATGCTTTATCTAATTCTGGCATAGTAAATAGCATAGTTTATAATTTTAGTAATTAAATTTTAAAAATGATTAAAGAATTTAACATTAATTTTTCTGAAAAAGAGATTTCTTTGATTTATCAAAAAGTTAAAGATTATCCTTGGGACTCAGTAAAGGATTTAGATGGCTGGGAGCACGGAACTAACAAAAAATATTTAAAAGAGTTATGTGATTATTGGATTACTAAATTTGATTGGAAAAAACACGAATTAGAAATAAATAAATTTGAAAATTATACTACTAATATAGATGATATAAAAATACATTTTATTAAAATAAAAGGAAGCAGTGAAAATTCTAAACCATTACTTTTAATGCATGGTTGGCCTGGATCGATAATTGAATTTCTACATATTATAGAAAAACTTGCTCGCCCAGAAAAATTTGGGGGAAATGAAAAGGATTCTTTTGATGTGATAGTTCCTTCTTTGCCAGGATTTGGTTTTTCAGGTAGTCCATCAAAGCCAATAGGGCCAAGAAAAATGGCTGAAATATTAAATAAACTAATGATAGAAAATCTTGGTTACAAAAATTATATGGCTCAAGGAGGTGATTGGGGTGCAACTATTGCTAATTGGCTAGGCTATGATCATTCAGATTTTTGTAAAGCAATTCATATAAACTGTCTAACTATGCGTAATCCTGAGGGTCCACAATCAGATGAAGAAAGAAACTGGCAAAACAAATTTAATGAGGATCAAATTATGCAAGAAGGATACAGAACTCAACAAGCAACAAAACCTCAATCTTTAGGTTATGGAATGATGGACAGTCCAGTTGGTATAGCTGCTTGGATAACTGAAAAAATGTATTCATGGTCAGATTTAAAGAATAATGATATTGAAAGTGTCTATTCTAAAGATACTTTGTTAGCAAATATAATGGTTTATATTTTAACAAAAACATTTGATTCAGCTAGTTGGATTTATTTTGGTAGAAGAGAGGAAGGAGGAAGATTTTTTCCAAAGGATTTTAAAAAAATTGAAATTCCAACAGCAGCAGCAATATTTCCAGCTGAAATGTCTGAATGGCCACCTAGGTCTTACGTGGAAAGAATATTTAATCTTAAACAATGGACTGAAATGCCAGCAGGAGGTCATTTCGCTGCATTAGAAAAGCCTGACCTTTTAATTGATGACATTAAAAAATTTTCAAGAAATATAAGATTTAATTAATATTCTTGCTAATTTGAATTATTAATAATAACCTTATTACTAAATGGCAGTTAACTACAAATCTATAGCACAAAAATTAAAATTTGAAGGCCGCGCCTTTATAAATGGGAAGTATGTTAACGCTATAGACGGTAAAAAATTTGAAACTATAAATCCTGCTACTGGAGAAAAACTTTGCACAGTAGCAAAATGTAACGAAAAAGACGTTAATTTAGCTGTCAAAGTTTCACGGAAAGCATTCAACAGTGGTGTTTGGTCTAGAAGCTCACCTGAACATCGAAAAGAAATATTATTAAAATTTGCTGAATTACTTAGAAAGTATGGCAATGAAAATTCAGTTTTAGAATGTGTTGATACAGGAAAATTAATAACGGATTGTATAAATGAAGTTGCTAATGATGCTCCAATGCATTTTCAGTGGTATGGAGAATTAATTGATAAGGTTTTTGGAAAGGTTGGTCCTACCGAACCATCTATTACAAGTCTAATAGTAAAAGAACCTATTGGAGTTGTTGCAGGTATAGTACCATGGAATTTCCCTTTGATGATGGCAGTTTGGAAAATGGCGCCTGCTCTTGCTGCTGGATGTTCTGTTATTATTAAACCGGCAGAAGATACACCTCTAACAGCTATAAGAGTTGCAAAAATTGCCCAAGAGGCAGGAATTCCTGATGGAGTTTTAAATGTTCTTCCTGGTTATGGTGATGTAGGGGAAGCACTTGGTAGACATAAAGACGTAGATGCAGTTTCCTTTACAGGATCTACAGAGGTAGGTGGATATTTTTTAAAATATTCAAGTGAAAGTAACTTAAAACCAGTAGCGCTAGAAATGGGAGGTAAAAGTCCATTTATAGTATTAGAAGATGCAAAAATTAATGATGATTTAATTGATAATGCAATTAATTCTGCTTTTTGGAATGGAGGTCAAAACTGCTCTGCAAATATGAGGCAGATAGTCCACGGAAAAGTCAAAGATGAATTTTTAGATAAAGTTTTAAAAAAAGTTAAGAGCTTAAGAGTAGGAGATCCATTAAATTTAAAATCAAATATGGGATCAATGATTTCAAAAAATCATTTAATGACTGTAAATAACTTTATCCAAAAAGGTATCGATGAAGGTGCAAAACTTTTATTAGGAGGTGTTTCAG
>JACWDH010000019.1 GCA_014654235.1 Pelagibacterales bacterium SAG-MED10
ATTCTTGTTTTAGCTTTTTCTTCAAAATTTTTTTTACTCTTTTGGCCTAATTTTACTTTTGCTGATCAAGGTTTGAAAATATCATGTCTTAATTTAAAATCAGCTTTATTTGGTAGAAAATATAAGCCTTTAAATTTTATGGTGGAAGCAACTGCTTTTCACTACTTTGATGATCAAAAAAAGTAAATTTCAAACTATTAAAACCAGTGAATTAGATACAGGTGAAGATTATTTTACTGCTAGATTTGAAGATTATGAATTAGGATTTCAGATAATTTTATTTGAAGGTGAAGAGAAACCTCGCATGACTATGTCTAAATATGATTTTAAGAATAATAAGTTTTTAGAACATTATGCATGTACGGTTATATATGCGTACATTGATTAATTTAAGTCAACATCATTGATATTGATCACTTTACTAACTTCTGAAGAAATTGAATTCATATTAAAAATATACTAAGTTTTTTAATATGAGTAACATGAAAAGTTCAATTTTTGATAAACTTTATAATGTGTGTGTTTCTCAAATAGAAGTCGTGACACCTAATGATTTATCAAAGAAAAAAATATCACTCGTAGTAGAAGAAGCTATACGTTTTTTAAAACAACCTAAAGACTATGAATTCAAAGATAAACTCATATTACAACTATTAGAAAATTTTACTGTTAAAAGCTCTACTCACGCAATTATAAAAGGAAAGAGTGATCATGTAGATTGGTATGATTCAACAAAAGATAGACCTTATTGGGAAACATACAGAGAATATATTAAAAATGACCTTCAATATTCTCCCGATGCTGTAGCTGCTATGGATAAAACCACAGACTTAATGATGAAGAGTATAGAGGATCCGAATAGAGATGGCTCTTGGGATTCTAGAGGTTTGGTTGTAGGTAGCGTGCAATCAGGAAAAACTTCAAATTTTATTGGTTTCCTAAATAAAGCTGTCGATGCCGGTTATAAAAAAATTATTGTTCTTTCTGGTTTAAATAACAATCTTAGACAACAAACTCAAATAAGAGTGGACGAAGGTTTACTAGCCTACGATACTCAAGCAAGTTCTTTAGGGACTAAAATATATCAAGGTCCTCTCGCAGCAAGAAGAATGAATTATAAACTCCCAATTATTAGTTGTGGCACTAATAGTAAATTAAATGGAGATTTCAAAAAGAACGTTGCTGATAACTTAAATTTTCATACAGACGATCCTGCAATATTTGTGGTGAAAAAAAATAAATCAGTACTTGAAAAACTTATTGGGTATTACTTAAGCTCTCCTAAAGTTCATGGTGTAACTGTAGAACAAAAACCTTTCAAAGTAAGAGGTTACTTCTCTACATTTCCACCGTTCATAAAAGATAAACCAATTTTAATTATTGATGATGAGGTTGATAATGGTTCTGTTGATACTGGAGAACAATTAGTTAATGAGGAAGGAAACTTCGATCTCGATTACGATCCAAAAACAATTAATCGATTAATTAGAACTTTGTTAAATATTTTTGATAAGCGTGTTTACATAGGGTATACAGCAACTCCTTTCGCAAATATATTTATACATAATCAAGCTAAAACTAATGAAGAAGGATTAGATTTATTTCCAAAAGATTATATTATCGACTTACCAATACCTTCTAACCATGTTGGTTTAGAAAAAATATTTAATACTGAAATTGTAGACGGTGAACAAGTTCAAGACAGAGAGATAGATGATAATCATTTTTTTCAAATAGTTGAAGACAGTTCACTTTTCCCAGATGACCCAGATTGTAGTGAGGGTTGGATGCCCCCTCGTCATGATCGTTACCATCAGCCCGAATATAATAATAAAAATGATCCAGAAATAGATCTTCCACCCTCTCTTAAAGAAGCAATAATTTCATTTATCTTAACTTCTGCTTGTAGAAATTTTAGAGGCTATGTAGAGGATGCAAAGTCAATGCTTATTCATGTAACTAAGTTTGTAGATGTTCAAGATATTGTATACAAACAAGTAAACGATTATCTTTTTTTACTTAGAAATAGAATTAATAAAGATAATGAAAAATATGAAGAAACAATTTCTACTTTTAAAAAAATTTGGGAAGAAAACTTTTATATTTATAAAGATACAAACGAAAATAAATATCCTTCTTGGTCAGAATTAATTAATGATAAAAGAAGTTTAGATTTTGTTATAAATCAAATTTGTCAAAATATTAAAGTTTTAAACGGAAGAAAAAACGACACTCTAGAGTATAAAAGATTTAAAAGTGACAATGGTTTCGGATTACATACAATAATTATTGGTGGTGACAAACTTTCTCGAGGTTTAACTCTTGAAGGATTGTCTATTAGTTATTTCTTAAGATCTGCAAAAATGCCAATGTATGATACCTTAATGCAAATGGGCAGATGGTTTGGCTATCGTATGGGCTATCAAGATTTATGTAGGTTATATACAACAGATAATGTTATTAGATGGTTTTTTCATATTTCTGTGGCTACAGAAGAGTTAAGAAATGCTTTCAGAATAATGGCCGCCCAAGGATCAACTCCTAGTGAATTTGGACTTAAAGTTAGAACTAATCCAAATTTGATTATTACATCAAAAACTAAAATGCGTCATTCAAGAGTAGAACAAACTTCTTTTTCTCAAGAGGTTGAGGAAATAATAACATTTGTAAATGATGATGAAGTAATTAAATCTAATTTTATTTCTTCTGAAAAACTTCTGGAGTCAATAAGTGATCCTGTAATATCGGGAGAATTTGAAAATGATTTACATAGATGGAAAAATATTTTTTTATGGAAAAATGTAGATCCTGAGAAAATAATAAATTATCTGAACACGTATAAACGATTTGAGGAACAGAGAAGTTTGGGAACATCTCAATTTGCAAGATACATTGAAAATCTTAATAAATACAATGAACTTACGACTTGGACTGTATGTTTACATGGTAATGGTTCGTCTGGACAAAATTTAAATATATTAGATAAACATAATGTCGAATTAATATTAAGAACACCGTCTAATCAAAGAAATAAAAAAAAAATAAGTCTTAAAGTAATTACCCAGCCAACAGATGAGTTGCTAGGTTTAGAAGGCGATGAGCTAAAAGCATACAAAGATAGTTTGGAAAATTTTACAAAAACACATGATACACAGACAGAGGAGCAAACAATAACTTCTGCCAAAAGAGGTTTCGCAAGATATCATAGAAGTGAAAAAAGAGGATTATTAAATTTATATCCTATTCTAGGAATAAAAAATTTATCATCCTTTAAAAAATTCAAAGGCTACAAAAATTGTAAAAGCGATTGTGAAAAAAATTGTAAAAAGCATGTTGTAAAAGGACATAACGATATTAATAAAATTGATAAAGATCACTTAACAAAATACCCATTAATGGGATTTCAAATTAGTTTTCCATACTCAAGAATGGGAGATAAAGCTGCTGTAGAGTACAGAGTGAATTCAGTTTACGCAGAACATGAATTATCAAATGAAATTTGATTTTAATAAAATTATTGATGCTTGGAAAAAAATATCTTCAGAAATAAATAATCCTGGAAAATATTCAAGAAGTATATTTACAGATTGCAAAACTCCTATTAGCGCATCAGTCATTTATGAAAATAAATTCAAATCAGTAAACTTTATTTTCAACAAAACATTGGTAAATAAATCAAATTTTGAATTTAAAGAAACCAAAGGGATAAAGGTAAGTTTTGAAAATGATGAAGACGATAAAAATTTATTAATTTTATCAATTTATCTTAAAAATAGTTCTTTTTTGGACGCATATGAAAATCTTTTAGAAAAAATAATTACTTCTATCTATGACATAGATGATCAAAAATTATGTTTTGATATTATTTCAAATTTATTAATAAATTGGAGAAAATGTTTTGAAGATGAAAAATACGAAGGTTTAACTAAAGAGGAAGAAATTGGATTATTTGGAGAGCTTACTTTTTTAAATAAAGCTATTTCAAAAAATATTAATTCGTCAAATATTTTGAATTATTGGGAAGGACCTGAAGGTGGATTGCATGATTTCAAATTTCCAAAATTTTTATTAGAAATTAAAACTTATTCAAAAAGAAAAAATAAAATTAAAATAAATAATTTAGATCAGCTTAATTATAAATTTTTTTCAAATTTATACCTTGGTTGTGCTGAGATAGAACAGAATTTATCTGGAAAAACACTTGTTGAGATAATAGATGATATAAAAAAAATTTTTAATGATAACAATAATTTAAAAATTTCCTTTGAAAAAAAACTATGTGCATATGGGTATTTTGAAATACATAAAAAAAATTATGAAACTAAATATGTAGCTAATTCTTTACTATTTTATAAATTAACAAATAAATTTCCAACAATATTAAAAGAAGATTTAGCTGAGGGAATAAATGAGGTATCATTTTCAATTGATATTAATAGGATAAAAAAATTTGTTTCTGATGAAAATTTCATAGAATAATAAAAAATTATGGAAATAGTTGTAAGAACAGAAAACGAACTTAATTTTAATTGGTTTAAAAAAGGTATTTCAAGCGATTTCAATTTTACTTTTGAGAAAATACCAAATCCTGGAGATCCTAAATTTCTTAATCTTCCAGAAAAACTAAAAAATATTTTAAGGTTAGATAAACCAGATTTGATTATAAGCAAGAAGAATGAAAATATTGAGAGACCTATATTATGTATTGAAATAACCAAATCCAAACCCGCTTCTCAACATATAGAGCAAAGAATTCCTAGAATAATTGCAGCAGCTGAAAGTGATGTTTGCTCAATTTATATTTGTCCAAAAAAAATTGATGGATATACATACAAATTTAATCCTAAGCATTATGATTTATTAAATAAAATTTCTTCAATAAATAAAATTCCATCTGTATTTTTTCATTACTCAAATTCGAACGATATTCTTTTAGATGAGGATGGTTTTCCTGGTTTACCAAAACTTTCACATTCAAATATGATAGAGATGTTTGATTTAATTAAAGATTATATAAAACATGATCAAAATTTTGAAAATCATGATTATAAAGTTTTTGATTGTCTATCTTGGAAAACTAAATTTGAAAAACAGAAAAAAGACGCTGAGGGAAAAATTTACAAAATAGAAGATCTTCCTACCTGTAAGTTGATTAATACCTCTCAATTAAAAAATTATTTAGAGGGTTATCAAGATCTTAATGTTAATTGGATAAATAAAACTGTGGAAAATTTGCCTTCGAGAATCTCATCTAGGGAAAAAACACTTATACTACAACCAGAAACAAAATCGAGTCGTCTATTTGCTCATGCTGCTGATCCTTATGTTGGCATGCTTGGTTCATTTGATTATGCATTCTGCAGAGTTGGAAGAAACGTTGAGGAAAGAAAAATAAATTTAGTTTTTATGCCATTAAATAGTGAAGATGCGCAAATTAAAAAAGTTATGGGACCTAAAGGATACCAAAAATATTATGATGTAAACTGTCCTTTTAAGAGTTCTGAGCTTGAAAATTATCAAAGCCAATTTAAAATTTCTCATCATTTACAATACGGTTGTACATATACAAAAAATAAGCCTTTGAGAATATATGGATATTTTTGTGATATGATGATTTTTAAAGATGGGGTTTTAATTTTTTAATATAACTTTACCATCTTTCCCTACAACAAAATTTATATGAATGTTTGATTTTTTTTTTGATTCATAAGAAAACCCTAAAAAGAATTTTATGTCATCAATTTTTTCATTAGGTTTATTTTTAGATTTCAAAAAGTTATCAATAATTTTTTGTGACTCTTTAAATAAGTTACTTTCTTTGCTAAGCTCAAACAGCTTTCTTTCATCTGATTCGTTAAATAGTGTCTTGTTTTCGCCTATATATAGAATTTTATCTTTTAAACATATTATGTCAGGATATATGATGTTGTTTTTTAATGAATAATAAATACCCCCTTGTCCTCCTGGTGGAATACACTGAATAACTTCATAATTGTTTTCATTTAAAAATTTGTTAATAGATAATGTAACAAAAGTTTCATCCATTTAAAAAAATGTATCAAAAAAATACAGACAAATACATAATAGATCTATTCTCGGGGTGTGGAGGTTTTGCAGAAGGTTTTAAAAAATCAGGATATAAATCATATTTAGCTGCAGATTTTGATTATTGGTCATGTCAAACTTTCAAAAATAGATTTAAAAAAACAGATGTAATAAATGAAGATATAACAACAACAAAATTCAAAAAAATTCTTAGAAGCAAGATTAATGGAACTCCAATAGAAGGTGTTGTGGCGGGCTTACCATGTCAAAGTTTTTCAAGTGTTGGTAGAGCACAAGATAAATTTTCAATGACAAAAGATAAGAGAAATTATTTTTATAAAGATTTTTTTGAATGTCTTAAAATAATAAATCCTAATTTTTTTGTTTTTGAAAATGTAAGAGGCATTCTTTCAGCTAAGCCAAATGGAATTAAAATTTTTGATGATATTTTAGAGTTTTCAAAAAAACTTGGATATGTAACTCTTGATGATACTAAGAAGATGGTTTTTGATACATCGGAATATGGTGTTCCGCAAATTAGAAAAAGAGTTTTTGTAATAGGTGTAAAAAAAAAATACTCTAAATTAATATCTAAGATTTATGAAGAATTAATTAATATCCAAAAAGATAAAAATATATTCACTGTTAAAGATGCAATTTCAGATTTACCTAAATTAAAGCCAGGTGAAGGTGTTGAGAAAACAAAATTAATAAAGAAAAATAAAAACAAATATTTAAAAAAAATTGCAAATAGCAAATTTGTATTTAATCATGTTGCAAGAAACCATAATGAAAAAGATAGACAAAGATATAAATTTTTAAGTAAAAATAATTGGGAACTTCGAGATTTAAAAAAAACTAGACCAGATTTAATTCATCACAACCCAGATCATTTTAAAAATAGATATACTGTTCAAAGATATGATTTACCAGGCAAAACTATAGTTTCACATCTTTATAAAGATGGAAATTTATTTATACATCCTGATTATAAACAAGAAAGAACTTTTACGGTAAGAGAAGCTGCGAGAGTTCAATCATTCCCTGATGACTTTGTCTTCCTGGGATCTAGAACTGAACAATATAAACAAGTTGGAAATGCAGTTCCTCCAATAATGGCAGAAAACATTTCAAAAGTTATAAAAAAATATTGTGGATAAAAATTTTATAGATTTATTTTGTGGTGCAGGAGGTTTGTCTCTTGGTTTTGAAAGAGCTGGTTTTAAATGTGTAGGAGCAATAGATATTTCAAACGCATGTATTAATACTCATAAATTAAACTTCCCTGATTGTGTTTCAATTTGTTCTGATATTTCAAAAATTAAACCAAATGATTTCAAAAAAAAAATTGGTAATAAAAAAATACATTTAGTCATAGGTGGCCCTCCTTGTCCTACTTTTTCAACAATAGGTCACGCAAAAATAAAGTCTGTAAAAAGTAAAAAAAATTCTAATTTTACTTTATTTGATGATGATAGAAATTTTTTGTTTAAAAATTATTTTAATTATATTGAATACTTTCAACCAGAATATTTTGTTATGGAAAATGTTCCAAATTTTATGACAAAATATAATGGTAATATTTTCTCTCAAACAAAAAATATGATTGAAAAATTAGGATATAATATTCTTAACGAAAAAAATTTAATTTTTAATGCTGCTGACTATGGAGTGCCTCAAACAAGAAAAAGAATGATTTTAATTGGAACAAAAAACAACCAAATAAAATATAAAATCTCCGAAATAAAATACTTCCCTGAAGACAATCTTTTTTCCAAAAAACAAAAATACATTACTGTAGAAGATGCTATTTCTGATTTACCAAAAATTACTGACAATTGGAGAATTGATGAATGTGAATATTCAAAATCAAATAATTTAAATAATTATCAAAAAAAAATGAGAGCTAAAACAAACAGATCTGTAAAAAATAATATCTGCAGAATGACAAATGAAAGAGCTAAAAAAGTATTTAAACACATGAAGCAAGGTAGCAAATATATGGATTTACCTAAAAACATTAGAAACATTCTTCCTTTTAGAGAAGATATCTTTCATGATAGATTAAAAAGATTAGTAAACAACAAGCCTTCCTGGACTGTAATTGCTCACATTGGTATGGATGGGTATATGTACATCCATCCTACTGAAACTAGAACATTGTCTGTTAGAGAGGCCGCGAGACTTCAATCATTTCCTGATGATTTTATATTTTTAGGAAATCAAATGGAAACTTATCACCAAGTTGGCAATGCAGTACCAGTTTTATTAGCAGAGTCAATTGCAAAATCTCTATTGAAAACTAGAATTTAAAAAAAACTACTAAGAAAAAAATTGTTAGTTGCATAAAAAATTTAATATATCTTTATATTGAAATATTTATTTTTCTATCTTTCTTAAACCCGTACCTTTTCAATATTGTAATCAAACATATTAAATTGCTTCATCCCATAATCCTTCATCATATTTTATCTGTCTTTGATCTAAAAATTTAATTAAAAAATCTTTCTTAGACTGACCTTCTTTAGGTACTATATTTTTTAAATATAATAATATTTGTTCAAATGTAATTCCTTTTAAGTCTTGCTTTTTGATATTTACGTAATCATCAAATTCAGCAAACATATTGCTATTTTTGGGATGAATTATT
This sequence comes from Pelagibacterales bacterium SAG-MED10, assembly GCA_014654235.1. GTDB lineage: Bacteria > Pseudomonadota > Alphaproteobacteria > Pelagibacterales > Pelagibacteraceae > Pelagibacter. Next base: position 8,696 of record JACWDH010000019.1, read on the forward strand.
TCCGAGAATTTAATCATATTTCCATAATCAGTTAGTGCTGAATAGTGTTTTGCAATTGGATTTTCTAACTTATCAAATACTTCGTATTTCCAACCTTCCGGTAGATTATTTTTTTCCATAAATGTAATTGAGTTTTTTATTTTTTAAAAAGATTAACAATTTTTAATCTAAACTTTAAATATGTTTATAATATGTTTTTTGGTGCAATGCTCATGAACAGGGTAATTATGTCAGTATTCATTCTGAAAAGTTTAAAGGTAATGACAAAAAGTATCAGTATTATTAATGAATGGGGGTTGTGAATAATTTATTATTCATTTAAAATATTAATTATGCTTAGTTATATTGTTCCATTTTTAGTTCTAATTTTAGTTGTGGTATTTATTCACGAATATGGCCACTATTATTTTGCTAGAAAATATGGAGTAGGTGTTACTGATTTTTCAATTGGATTTGGTAAAGAATTATTTGGTTGGAATGACAAACACGGAACGCGTTGGAAAATATGCGCTATACCATTAGGTGGCTATGTTAAATTTTTTGGTGATAGAAATGTATACTCTCAAGCTGACCATAAAGAAATACTAGAAAAATATAGTAAAGAAGAACAAGAAAAATTATTTATTTTAAAACCTTTGTACCAAAGGGTATTAATAGTTTTTGGTGGACCTTTAGCTAATTTTTTATTGGCTTTAGTCATCTTTTTTTCAATTTATACTTTTGTTGGTAAAGATTTTACTCCAGCAGTTATTAATGAGGTACAAAAAGATAGCCCAGCAATGACTGGAGGCCTTAAAAATCAAGATATAATTTTAGAAATAGATGGAAATAAAGTTCAAAGTATCATGGAAGTTTCTAAATTTATCACCATGTCCACAGGAGATGTTATAGACTTTAAAGTTAAACGTTCTTATGATGAATTAATTTTAAAAATTAAACCTAACATTGTTCAAGGTGAGGATGGCTTAGGTAACAAAATCAATAAAAGAATGGTTGGAATAAAACTTGGGGCTTATAATAATGAAGTAAATCATGTAAAATTAGGTCCTGCCCAGGCAATATACCATGCAGCTCATGAAGTATATTATGTCAGTACTTCATCTTTAAAATATATTGGTGGTATGATCATGGGAAAAGCGGATACCTCCCAACTTGGTGGTCCAATTAGAATTGCAAAGATCTCAGGTCAAGTTGCAACCTTTGGTGTGATAGCTTTTATAAGCATGATGGCTTATATTTCGATCAGTTTGGGATTAATTAATTTGTTTCCAATACCTATGCTTGATGGAGGTCACTTAATGTTTTATGCATTTGAAAGTATTTTAGGGCGTCCATTATCACAAAAAACACAAGAAGGATTTTTTCGAATCGGTATGTTTTTGTTGCTATCATTAATGTTTTTCACAACCTTTAATGACCTAAAAGATTTAGGTTTATTTAGTTAACAAAAGTTTTCTCAACATCAAAAAATCAAGTAAAATCAACACTTATTTAAATTTTCACAAGATATTGTGGTTTTTTTATTTTTTAACACTAAAAAAAAGCTTGATTTATCAACGTTTATGGCAAGTATAAATATTAACCAACAAAACCGGAGCTAAAATGAACAAAAAACAACTGATTGCACAGCTTTCTGGCTCATTAAATTTGAGTAAAGCGGATGCAGAACGAACATTTGATACGATTACCAACACTATTTTAGATGCTTTAAAAGGTGATGATTCAGTAAAAATTGCTGGATTTGGTACGTATAAAGTAGCAAAACGTAAAGCAAGAGTTGGAAGAAATCCTAGAACAGGTGAGCAAATTCAAATTGCTGCTTCTCAAAAGGTAAAATTTTTACCAGCAAAAGCTTTAAAAGAAGTATTTAATAAATAGTCATTTTTTTTAACAGCCCTAATGTAAAAAATACACGTTAGGGCTGTTTCTATATGCAAATACTGCATATCCAATTTTCCTAATCAGCGTTAGTTTTCAATTTTATTAAAAAATATAACTCCATGCTTAACAGTGGAGGTCTTATGACTAAATTAATAAAAAGAATATCTGCGCCACTTCTTAGTTTAATATTTTTATTAAGCATGAGTAGTGCAGGAATGGCAGAAACAACTGTTTCTGCTGAAGTTCAAGCTATATTCAATTCACTACTATTTCTAATTTGTGGTTTCCTTGTCATGTTTATGGCGGCGGGTTTTGCGATGCTAGAATCTGGTATGGTAACTTCAAAAAGTGTTTCAGTAATTTGTGCAAAGAACATTGGTCTTTACTCAATTGCCGGAATAATGTTTTGGTTGTTTGGATATAACTTAGCGTATGGAATTCCAGAGGGTGGATACATTGGAACATTTACTCCATGGTCAGATGCAAGTTCAGTTGATACTGGATATGCGGACGGTTCTGACTGGTATTTCCAAATGGTTTTCTGTGCAACAACAGTTTCAATTTGTTCAGGAGCAATGGCTGAAAGAGTTAAACTTTGGCCGTTCTTTCTATTCGCAGCAATTTTAGCTGGAATTATTTATCCTATCGTAATGGGTTGGCAGTGGGGTGGAGGCTGGTTAGCAGAACTTGGCTTCTCAGATTTCGCTGGTTCAACTTTAGTACACTCAACAGGTGGTGCAGCTGCACTAGCTGGGATAATGTTGCTAGGTGCGCGTTCAGGACGATTTGACAGTAAAGGTGAAGCTAAAGCTCTTAAACCTTTTGCTGCTTCTTCAATTCCATTAGTAACAATAGGTGTATTTATCTTATGGTTAGGTTGGTTTGGATTCAATGGTGGATCACAATTAGCTATTGGAACATTTGATGATGCAGTAGCTGTATCAAGTATATTTATCAATACCAATCTTGCTGCTTGTGGTGGTGTAATGGCCGCGGCAATAATTACAAGACTGATATATGGTAAAACAGATGTTGTACAAATGTTAAACGGAGCAATCGGTGGATTAGTTGCAGTAACTGCAGAACCATTGGCACCAACTCCTTTAGCTGCAATTTTCATTGGAGCTATTGGTGGTTTAATCGTTGTATTTGGAACCAAATTATTATTCAGTTTCAAACTTGACGATGTTGTAGGTGCAATTCCAGCTCACATGTTTGCTGGAATTTGGGGAACACTTGCAGTTCCACTAACAAATACTGATGCATCTTTTAGTGCACAAGTTATTGGTGTGCTATCAATTAACATTTTTGTATTTGTCGTGTCATACATTGTGTTCTCGATTATGAAAGGAACATTTGGAATTAGACTAAGTAAAGAAGCTGAGTCCAAAGGTACTGACGTAACTGAAACAGGTGTAATCGCATACGCAATACGAGACTAATTGCATGCAATATAGGGGCTCTTCGATCTCCATGTCGTTATCTCATTGAAGAGCTCCTAACAAAACAAAATTAGCTAAATATCTCTCTCTTGCTAGTTAGTTAAGGCCCCGAAAGGGGCCTTTTTATTTTACGATATTTTTAAGAGTTTCTAACACTTCAATAGCATGGTCTTTAGCTTTGACGTTGTTCCAAACTTTTAATATTTGCCCTTTTTTATCAAGTAAATATGTAGTTCTAACCACACCCATAAATTCCCTGCCCATAAATTTTTTCTTTTTCCATACTTTATATTTTTTTAAAACTTTTAATTCTTCATCAGCTAACAAATCAAATTTAATTTTATATTTATCTCTAAACTTATCGTGACTTTTTAAGCTGTCTTTTGAAATACCATAAACTTCACATTCTAATTTTTTGAATTTAGGCAGTAATTTATTAAATTCATTAGTTTCAATTGTACATCCTGGAGTGTCATCCTTTGGATAAAAATAAAGAACAACATATTTTCCTAATGTATCTTTTAATATAAAATTTTTTTTACTTGTAGAGGGTAAGACAAAATTCAAAGCTTTCATTTAATTTATTTTCTCCATAATTTGTTTAAATACTCTTTCAACAGATAGTTTCTTCATTCCTTCTCTGTTCCTATATCTTTTATTATCATAGTTTTCAGGTGTTATAATTTGAATTTTGCTATATTTCAATTCATCAATCGGATCATTTGCAATTAATCCAAAGGATGTGATACCTAATGCAGCAGACAAATTAAGTGGACCAGAGTTATTTCCAACAAAAAAATCTGAATTTTTTAAGGCCAATATTATTCCACCCAAATTTTTATTGGAACAATCTATAAAATAATTTTTATTTGATGAATTGATTATATTTTTAGCTAAATAAGATTTTTCTCGACCACAGATTAAATATATTTGTTCAAATAATTTTTCTTTATGAAGTAGTTTGGCTAACTCTATAAAATTTTCTTCATACCACATTTTATAATCCTCAAATGAGTCGATACCAAATGAAATTTTTTTTCCAGGTAATATTAAATCAGGATTATTATTTTTAAATCTATTAACATTAATATCTATATTAGGATAAATTTTTTTTAAACTTATTGAATTAATAGACAGCATTTTCTGTGACTGCTCAGAATAATTTAAATTCCAATCTTCTTTTGTTAAAAAATTTTTAACAGTAAGCCATTTTTTTTGATTACCTATACCTGGACCTATTATATTTTTAATACCACAAATTTTTGCTGCAAGTGCAGGCTTATTAACCTTATCTAGAATATATACGTGGGTATATTTATTTTTTAAATAAATTTTCATTAATTTAAAAACATCAATCCAATAAAATAAACCTTTTCTAAAGTTATTATAATGAATTAAATTTATATGACTTAAGTCTTTTAAAATATTTTTTGCTTGTGTTTTTTCTCTAACTATCAAGTTTACTTGTTGCTTATGATGATCACTAATAGCTTTAATGTAAGGTAATTGCCAAATCAAATCACCAAGTTTATGGTGAGTATAAATTACACAAATATTTTTAATCATTGAAATTTATTTTTATATCCTCTCGTCTTTTAAAATTTTTAAAATCCAGGTTAGCTATAGGATATTTACATTTTGATTTAAATTTACTAACCTTAAATTTCATTTTATTTATAAAAGTACATTCGATAACATTTGGATTTTTCAAATTATCTACACCAGCATAATTATTACCATGAATATGAATTAGTCTATATTTTGACTTAGATATAAAATTTTTAATTTTTTTATAATTTTGTGAAATATTATGGAATTCTATTATTAATAGATTTATTTTTTTATAATCTCTTATTATTTGTTTTAATATCTTATATTCATCACCTTCAATATCAACTTTAAGAATTAAATTTTGATGATTTTTTAATATGCTCTTAATAGAAATTTCATTTTTATTTTTTTTGTTTTGAACTATTTTTTTTATATAGTGAATATTCTTTTTATTAAAAAAACGCCTATAATTTAAGTATTTAAAAACATCCAAAATTTTCTTAAGCCTAAGTTTTTTGAATAAAATTAACGATTTTAAATCTTTTTTAAATCTATCTTTCCAGAATTTTTCATTAACAGTGTGATCATAGGCTATTATTTTGCAATTTGAATTAAACTTAATGAAATGTCTCTCAAACTCCCAATCATCATTAAGCCCACATGAAATTATTACTGATGTTTTTTTTTATAACTCTTCTATCAATTACATAACCACCATCTGACTTTGGTCCAATTCTAATTAAATTTTGTTTTTTTGATTTGTAAGGTTTAAAAATTTTTGGAAGCACAGCTATATATTTTTAAAATTATTTAATATATATTATTCTTATGAATATAAAATCCTCAAGTCAATTAGTGGCTGATGCTTTACAAGAAGTTAAAACAATTAACACAGATGAAGCCTTCAAAATGAATAGTGAAAATAAATGTAATTTAATCGATATTAGAGATGTTCGTGAGTTAGAGAGAGATGGACGAGTAGAAGGTTCACACCATATACCACGAGGAATGTTAGAATTCTGGCTAGATCCTGGAAGTGCGTATTTTCAGGAGGGAAAACTTGATCAAGAGAAAGAAATGGTTTTATTCTGTGCTGGTGGGTTAAGATCTGCACTTGCAGCAAAAACATTAAAAGATATGGGGTTTAAAAATGTTTCTCATATAGATGGTGGATTTGGAGCTATCAGACAAAGTAAATTTAAAATAGTTTAATTATTTTTTAATTCATCTAAAGCATAATCTAAACGATCTTGTCCCCAAAAAATTTTATTATTAACAACAAATGTGGGTGCTCCAAAAATTTCTTTTTTAAAGGCTTCACTAGTAAAATTTTTTAATTCGTCTTTGATTTCTTGTTTAGAAATACTTTGAAAAAAATCTTCGTGATTGATATTTAAGTTTTCAAGTAAATGGATTATTTTTTTTTCATCAGTTAAATCTATATCATTTTGCCAATAAGCATTAAAAAAGGTTTCTAAATATTCTTTTTTTTTACTCTCTTCTACTGCTAAGTAACCTCTCATAATATATAGTGAATTAATTGGAAATTTTGAATTCCAAATAAAACTAATTTTATTTTTTTCAGAAATCAATTCACAATCATTTTTCATATTTTTTAATTTAAATTTGTTAAAAGCAGGTGCAGTTATATCGACCAGATTATGTAACCCACCTAATAAAATAGGCTTGTAATTGAATTTTGTATGTTCAATTTTGATAATATTTTTATAAGCAATAAAGGCGTAGGGGCTTATAATATCAAAATAAAAATCTATATGATTACTCATATAGATTTACTCTTTTTGCGTAAAAAATTCTGATTATCCAATAAATAAAAATACCAAAAGGGCCTATCAAATATGTGGTTATTAATGGTATTGCAAGTAGAACTTTATTGATGGAAAATTTTTGCGCATCCTTAACTATCCATCCACCGACAAATAAATTGATAGCTATGAAATGAGTCCAGAAAACCATTAAGTACATTGAGTCCTCAAATAACCTGGATAATTCATTTAGACCTAAATAAAGATTAAAATTACCATCAAAATCGTAACCAATTAAGAAGGATTTATATAAAATAAAAACATAAGTACCACTTAGTAATACAAATGGAAAAATCGAAGTTACAAAAAATCTACATAAGTAGGATTGTGGAAAAAAGATCAAAATAAGCCAGAAAGGTATAACCCCTAAATTAATCCACATATAAAGTGTTTCAATTGTAAAATAAGTATAAATTTGTTCGATCATTTAAGTATATTATATTCAATCTAATCATGATTCCTATAAGAAATAGAAAAAAAACTCTTCAAGTGACAGTAGATGAAATGAGAAGTTTTGCTTTTGCATATGTTGAAAAGTACGCACCTTCTAAGCAACAACTTAAAACGTATTTATTAAAAAAATATATGAAACTCTCTGCATCAGATTCAAGAAAAAAGGATGTTAATAAACTAATTGATATCGTTTTATCTGACTTAGAAAAAAATAAATTTATTAATGATCAATTTTACTCTGAAAGTAAAGCAAAGAGTATGGTTCAAAGAGGACATTCACTAAATAAAATTCGCAACTATTGAACTAAGAACAAAAGGTTT
>JACWDH010000002.1 GCA_014654235.1 Pelagibacterales bacterium SAG-MED10
GTAATTCCACCGGAATTGAGACCACTTGTTCCATTGGATGGTGGTAGATTTGCAACTTCCGATCTGAATGATCTTTATAGAAGAGTAATCAATAGAAATAATAGATTAAAAAGATTAATGGATCTTAAAGCTCCAGATATTATTGTTCGAAACGAAAAAAGAATGCTCCAAGAGTCAGTTGATGCATTATTTGACAACGGACGAAGAGGAAGAGTAATTACTGGTACAGGAAAAAGACCTCTTAAATCCCTTGCTGAAATGCTTAAAGGTAAGCAAGGCAGATTTAGACAAAACTTATTAGGTAAACGGGTAGATTACTCCGGTAGATCTGTAATAGTTGTTGGTCCAGATTTAAAACTTCATGAATGTGGGTTACCAAAAAAAATGGCTTTAGAATTATTTAAACCATTTTTGTACGCAAGATTAAACAAACTAGGTTTAGCCTCAACAATTAAACAGGCCAAAAAACTTGTTGAAAAGGAAACTAACGCAGTTTGGGATGCACTTGAGTTAATTGTAAGAGAACACCCGGTATTACTAAATAGAGCACCAACACTTCATAGACTTGGTGTTCAAGCATTTGAACCAAAATTAATTGAGGGAGATGCAATTGAACTTCACCCTCTAACTTGTGCAGCATTTAATGCTGATTTTGATGGAGACCAGATGGCGGTGCACGTACCTTTGAGTTTAGAAGCTCAGTTAGAGGCAAGAATTTTAATGTTATCAACTAATAACATTCTTTCACCTTCAAATGGTAAACCTATTATCGTTCCAAGTCAGGATATGATCCTAGGGATTTATTATCTTTCGCAAGAGCCAGTTACTGATAAACCAGCTGGATACTTTGTTGACACTGATCAAATCGAATTTGCATTATCTTCTGGCCAAATTAAAGTACATAATACAATTATATCTAGATTTGAAACTGTTGATGATAAAGGAAATAAAAAATTTGAAAAATACACTTCTACTGCTGGTAGATTTTTACTAGCGAATTTACTACCAAAAAATAGTAATATAAAGTTTTCTTTAGTAGATAGATTGCTACCTAAAAAAGTAGTTTCAGAAATTATCGATATTGTCTTTAGATTTTGTGGACAAAAAACGACTGTTATATTCTGTGACAAATTAAAAGATCTAGGATTTAAGCATGCATTTAAAGCTGGAATATCGTTTGGAAAAGATGATCTGGTAATTCCTGAGAGTAAAACACAATTAATTGATGATACTAAAAAATTAATTGCTGACTATGAAACTCAGTATGCAGAGGGATTAATTACAAGGGGTGAAAAATATAACAAAGTTGTTGATGCCTGGTCTAAATGTACTGATAAAGTAGCTGGTGAAATGATGAAGGGTATTTCTGCAACCGAGAAAACTTCAGAGGGATTAAAAATTAATTCAGTATTTATGATGGCTGATAGTGGCGCAAGAGGTTCTGCGGCTCAAATGAAACAATTAGCTGGAATGCGTGGTCTAATTGCAAAACCGTCTGGAGAAATTATTGAAAGTCCAATTATTTCTAACTTTAAAGAAGGTTTAACAGCCTTAGAGTATTTCAATTCAACTCACGGAGCTAGAAAAGGTCTTGCTGATACTGCTCTTAAAACTGCGAGTTCAGGCTATTTAACCAGAAGACTTTGTGATGTTGCTCAGGACTTAACTATTACAAAAGTTAATTGTGATAATCCAGGATTTATTGAACTTTCGGAGATTTTAGAGGGTGGAAATGTTGTTGTTAGTTTATCAGAAAGAGCTTTGGGAAGAGTTACTGCTTCAGATGTTAAAAACCCATTAAGTGGAGATGTAATAATTAAAAAAGAAAAAATGATAGATGAAGCTGGCTGTGATAAAATTGATGCTGCTGGTGTAAAATCAATTAAAGTTTATTCAGTGATGACATGTAGTTCAAAAGAAGGTGTTTGCGCAACATGTTATGGTAGAGACTTATCTAGAGGCAAAATGGTTCATGTTGGTGAAGCTATTGGGATGATATCTGCACAATCTATTGGTGAGCCAGGAACTCAATTAACTATGAGAACTTTCCACGTTGGTGGTACTGCATCTGTTAAACAAGATTCTCAAATTGTAACTAAGAATGAAGGAACATTAAAAATTTTAAACTCAAATATACTAGAGGACTCTAAGAAAAATTTAATTGTAATGGGGAGAAATACTCAACTTTCTATTGAGGATGATAAAGGAGTTCAAATAGCTGTTTATAAGGTTGCTTATGGTTCTAAATTATTTTTTAACAGTGGTGACAAAGTTAAAGCAAATACAAAAATTTGTGAATGGGATCCATACACAACACCAGTCATAGCTGAAAAAAGTGGTGAGGCTAGCTTTGTTGATTTGATTGATGGTGTTTCTATTCAAGAAACTACTGATGATGCAACTGGTATATCTTCTAAATCTGTAATTGACTGGAGAGGTCAATCAAAAAGTACAGATTTAAAACCAAGAATTACTTTAAGAGATGAAAAAGGAAACGTAATTAAAAAAGCTGATGATAATGAAGCTAGGTACTATCTAGTACCAGACTCAATTTTATCTATAAAAGATGGACAAAAGGTTTTTGCAGGAGATGTTATTGCAAGATTACCTAAAGAGACTACTAAAACAAAAGATATCACTGGTGGTCTTCCAAGAGTTGCAGAATTATTTGAAGCAAGAAAAGCAAAAGACAGTGCAATTATTGCTGAAAATGATGGCCAAGTTGTTTTTGGTAAAGAAGTCAGAGGTAAACAAAGAGTTTCGATTGTACCTGAAGATGGAGCAGAACCTTCAAATTATTTAATACCAAAAGGTAAGCATATTAATTTCAATCCTGGTGAAAGAATTCAAAAAGGTGAATATCTTCTCGATGGTCAGCCATTACCTCACGATATTTTAAGAATTCTAGGTATTAAAGAATTAACCGAATATTTCGTCAATCAAGTTCAAGAAGTTTACAGATTGCAAGGTGTAATCATTAACGACAAACACATTGAAACTATCCTAAGACAGATGTTGAAAAAAGTTGAGGTAAAAGTTTCTGGAGCCTCTTCTTATTTACCTGGTGAAATTGTGGATAGAATTAAATTTGAAAATACAAACGAAAAATTGGTTGCCGAAGGTAAAGACCCAGCTGTTGGAGAAAGAGTATTAATGGGAATTACTAAAGCATCATTGCAAACAGAGTCATTTATTTCTGCAGCATCTTTCCAAGAAACTACAAGAGTATTAACAGATGCGGCCATTAAGGGTAAAGTTGATCCATTAAACGGTCTTAAAGAGAACGTTATTGTTGGTAGATTAGTACCCGCAGGAACTGGAAATATAAAAAATAATTGGAACAAAAAAGCTCTTATGGATGATAATGAGTTCTTATCCGAACAAGAAAAAATTGAGAGCTCGGAGCCGTCTGAAACACAAGCAAATCAGTAAAAAAATCGCTTAATACTTGAAATTTTAGTTTGACAATGGTCAATTAATAAGTAATTTGGCGGTGTTTTTGGTTGGAATGTAGTGCTTCTAACAGTGCTAAACGCTGCCACAAAATAACCTGTCAGTTATTTTCATCTAAAAATAAATTAATTAATTTTAAAAATTTATGCCAACAATCAACCAATTGTTAAGAAAAAAAAGAGTTAAACAAGTATCTAGGAACAAAGTTCCTGCTTTACAAAAACAACCTTTAAAAAGAGGTGTTTGTGTTAAAGTTTATACGACCACACCAAAGAAACCCAATTCAGCTTTAAGAAAGGTTGCAAGAGTAAGACTATCAAATGGTTTTGAAGTTACAGCTTATATTCCTGGTGAAGGTCACAATCTACAAGAACACTCAGTGGTACTTATAAGAGGTGGAAGGGTAAAAGATTTACCAGGTGTCAGGTATCATATTCTTAGAGGTAATCTCGATACCCAAGGTGTTGCTAACAGAAAACAAAGAAGATCTTTGTACGGAACAAAAAAAGGTAAGTAATGTCTAGAAAAAAAACCCAACCTAAAAAAAACGTTGTTCCTGATCCAAAATTTAACTCAACAATAATTCCAAAATTAATAAATAATATTATGTACGATGGCAAAAGGGGTGTTGCTGCTAAAATTGTTTATGATGCAATCGATAAAATAAAAACGAAGAGCAAAGACGAGCCAATTAATATTTTTAATGAAGCTATCAATAATATTAAGCCAACAGTAGAAGTTAGATCGAGAAGAGTTGGTGGTGCAACTTATCAAGTTCCTGTTGAGGTTAAAAGTAAAAGAGCACAAGCTCTAGCAATTAGATGGTTAGTAGACTCAGCAAGAAAAAGAAAAGATAAACATATGTCAGATAAAATTTTTAATGAACTTTACGATGCATATGAAAAAAAAGGTGCTGCAGTTAAAAAAAGAGAGGATGTTCATAAAATGGCAGAGTCTAATAAGGCTTTTGCTCATTTTAGATGGTAAAAAATTATGGCTAGAACTCATACTTTAGATAGATATAGAAATATTGGGATCATGGCTCATATAGATGCTGGTAAAACAACTACCACAGAAAGAGTTTTATACTATACAGGAAAAAGTCACAAAATCGGAGAAGTTCATGATGGCGCTGCAACAATGGACTGGATGGAACAAGAGCAAGAAAGAGGAATTACTATAACATCAGCAGCAACAACTTGTTTTTGGAATGATCATAGAATTAATATAATTGATACCCCAGGTCACGTAGATTTCACAATTGAAGTTGAAAGATCACTTAAGGTCTTAGACGGAGCTGTTGCAGTATTTGACGGTGTAGCAGGTGTAGAGCCACAATCTGAAACTGTATGGAGACAAGCAGATAAATATAAAGTCCCTCGAATTTGTTTTGTTAATAAATTAGACAGAACTGGTGCAGATTTCTTTAGATGTGTCGACATGATCAGAGATAGATTAGGGGCAAAACCTTTGGTTCTTCAAGTTCCTATAGGTGCAGAAGCCTCTTTATTGGGGGTTGTTGATCTTGTCAAAATGAAAGCACAAGTATGGAAAAACGAGGCTCTAGGAGCAGAGTGGGAATATAAAGATATCCCAGAAGATTTAAAAGAAATTAGTGAAAAATATCGAACAGAATTAGTTGAAACAGCAGTTGAGCAAGATGAAAAGCTCATGGAAGCTTATTTAAATGGAGATGAAATCAAAGAAGAAGATTTAATTAAATGCATAAGAAGTGGAACTTTAAACTTTAGTTTTGTACCAGTTTTAACTGGTTCAGCTTTTAAAAATAAAGGTGTGCAGCCTTTACTTGACGCTGTTGTACATTATTTACCAAGTCCTGTCGATATTGGCTCTATTAAAGGAACAAAATTAGGGTCTGAAGATGAGGTGGAAATGAAATTTGATGACAATGTACCATTTTCAGCTTTAGCTTTTAAAGTTGCTAACGATCCATTTGTTGGTTCTTTAACTTTTATAAGAATTTATTCAGGAACAGTTAAAACTGGAACTGCCGTGTTTAATTCATCAAAAGAAAAAGAAGAGAGGGTTGGAAGAATGCTATTAATGCATGCTAACTCTAGAGAAGATATTAAAGAAGCTAATGCAGGAGATATAGTTGCTTTAGCTGGACTAAAAAATACTATTACAGGTCATACTTTATGTGATGAGGAAAATTCTGTTTTACTAGAGCCTATGGAATTCCCTGATCCAGTGATCGAAATTGCAGTAGAACCAAAAACAAAAGCTGACCAAGAAAAAATGGGTGAAGCTTTAGGCAGATTAGCAAAAGAGGACCCATCATTTAGGGTAACTTCTGACGAAGAGTCTGGTCAAACGATCATTAAAGGCATGGGTGAGTTACACCTAGATATTATTGTTGATAGAATGAAAAGAGAATTTAAAGTTGAAGCTAATGTTGGCGCTCCTCAAGTTGCGTATAGAGAAACAATTGAAGCTGCATCTGAGGTTGAATACACACATAAAAAACAAAGTGGTGGAGCAGGCCAATTTGCTAAAGTTAAATTGTTAGTTGAACCACAAGAGGCTGGCAAAGGTAGAGAAGTTGAAAGTAAAATCAAAGGTGGAGCAATTCCTAAAGAATTTATACCTGGTGTAGAAAAAGGAATAGAAACTATATCAGATGGTGGAATTCTAGCTGGTTTCCCAATGATAGATTACAAAGTAACTATCTTAGATGGACTTCATCACGATGTTGACTCAAGTGTTTTAGCTTTTGAATTAGCAAGTAGAGCTTGCTTTAAAGAAGCATGTACAAAAGGTGGTTTGAAGCTATTAGAACCAGTTATGAGAGTAGAAGTAGTAACTCCAGAAGATTATATGGGTGATGTAATTGGAGATCTAAACAGTAGAAGAGGTCAAATTAGTACCCAAGAGCAAAGAGGAAACGCAACTGTAATTACAGCCATGGTGCCTCTAGCAAATATGTTTGGATACATTAATAATTTAAGATCAATGTCACAAGGCAGAGCTCAATATTCTATGTTTTTTGATCATTATTCTAAAGTCCCACAAAATGTTCAGGACGAAGTAACTAAAAAGATTGCAGGGTAATTATGGAAAAACAGAATATAAGAATTAAACTTAGAGCCTACGACAACAAAGTATTAGATGCATCAACAGAGGAAATAGTAAATACAGTAAAAAGAACTGGTGCAACAATTAAGGGACCAATACCTCTACCCACAAGAATTGAAAGATATACTGTACTAAGATCACCTCATATTGACAAAAAAAGTAGAGAACAATTTGAGACCAGAACACACAAAAGATTGATAGATATAATTGAACCAACACCTCAAACAGTAGAAGCATTGATGAAATTGGACTTAGCTTCTGGTGTGGATGTGGAAATAAAAATTTAATTATGAGTGAAATAGCTTTAATAGGTAAAAAAATTGGAATGACTAGAGAATTTTACAAAACTGGTCAGATAGTTCCCGTTACTGTCTTGAAAGTAGAGAAAGCCAGAGTAATTCAAGTTATTGAAGAAGAAAACCGTGGATATAAAGCAGTGCAACTTGGTTATGGTAAGGTTAAAAATTCGAAGTTAACAAAAGCAATGAAAGGTTTTTTTGCTAAAAAAAACACTGAAGCGAAAAAAAAATTAAAAGAATTTAGAGTAAATGATACCTCTGCATATAAAGAAGGCAATGAGTTTGGTTTGGAAATTTTTAAAGATACTAAATTTGTAGACACAAGATCAAAAACTATTGGTAAAGGTTTTGCAGGTGCTATGAAAAGACACAACTTTGGTGGCTTAAGAGCTAGTCACGGAGTATCTGTATCTCACAGAGCACATGGTTCAACAGGTCATAGCCAAGATCCAGGAAAAGTTTTCAAAGGTAAGAAAATGGCAGGTCATATGGGTGACAAATTAAGAACTATGCAAAATATTGAGATTATTAAAACAGACTTAGAAAATGAATTACTTTACCTAAAAGGATCAATACCAGGTTCAAAAAATACTGAAGTATTAGTTAAAGGTTCAGTTAAAAATATTAGTAAAATGACAATTGCAGAAAAATTAGCTGCAGCTGAACAAGCAAAGAAAACACCTGATAAGAAGAAAAAATAATGAAATTAGATAAAATTAGTATAGATGGAAAAAAAGACAGTATTGAGGTCTTGGATAAAATTTTTTCAGCCAAAGTAAATAACAAACTTGTTAGCAGTGTACTTTATAAAACAAACGCAAATTATAAAGGTAGACATGCTAAGACAAAGCAACAAAACGAAGTTAGAGGTCCAACATCTAAAATTTATGCTCAAAAAGGAACTGGTGGAGCTAGGCACGCAAGTAGAAAAGCTCCAATTTTTGTAGGAGGTGGTATAGCACACGGACCAAAAGGTGAATTAGCCTACAAAAAGAGAAAATTAAATAAAAATGAAAAAAAATTAAGTGTTGCTTCACTTATTACTGAAAAAAATAATAACAAAAACTTATTAATTTTAAATGATTTTAGTTCTGAGATTAAAAAAACTAAAGAAATGAGTTCAATAATTAATAAACTGGAAATTTCAAACTCACTATTGATACTAGATAAAAATTCTAAAGAAAAAATAGAAAAATCTGCAAGAAATATTCCTAATGTTAAGGTTACAGATGTTAATCATTTTAGCGCCTACGATATTATTAAATTTAAAAAAGTTGTATTTACAGTGAGTTCAGTAAAAGAACTAGAAAAGAGATATTCTTAAATGGATAAAATACATTTATACGATAAAATTCTTTCGCCGGTTGTAACTGAGAAATCAACAAATTTATCTGAATTGAATAAAATTACATTTAAAGTACCCGATGGTGCTAATAAGAAAAATCTTAAAAAAAATATTGAAAAGATTTTCAAAGTAAATGTTACTAAAATTAATATTATCAATAAACAGAATAGAACTAAAATTACTAGAGGGAAAAAAGTAAAAGTATCAGGATATAAAAAAGCAATAATTACACTAAAAAAAGGTCAAAGTATTGATCTAACTACAGGAATTTAATAAATGGCATTAAAAACTTTCAAACCCTACACAAAATCTACTAGAGGTACTATTTTAGTTGATAGAACTGGATTATGGAAAGGTAAACCATTTAAATCTCTTGTATCCCCTAAAAATGCCATGAAGGGTAGAAATAATAATGGTCACATTACTTCAATAAATAGAGCAGGCGGTCATAAGAAAATGTATAGACATGTCGATTTTTATAGAAAGAAATTTGACATGGAAGCTATAGTTGAAAGAGTAGAATATGATCCCAATAGATCATGCTATATTATGTTGGTTAAATTTGAAGACGGAACTCATTCATATTTTCTTGCACCTCAAAAAATAAATATAGGTGACAAGATTGAAAGTGGATCAAAAAAAGAGATTAAAATTGGTAATTGTATGCCATTGCAAGATATTCCAGTTGGTATCAATATTCATAATGTTGAAATTCAGCCTGGTGGTGGTGGAAAAATTGCTAGATCTGCAGGTTCTTCTGTAACAATAAGTGGATTGGATGGAAATTACAGTTTGATTAAACTTGCTTCAGGTGAAGTAAGAAAAATTGATTCAAGAGCCTTAGCAACAATAGGAATTTTAAGTAATCCAGATCAAAAAAATATTAAAATTGGAAAAGCAGGTAGATCAAGATGGCTAGGGAGAAGACCGCACACAAGAGGTGTTGTTAAAAACCCTGTGGATCACCCCCATGGAGGAGGTGAAGGTAAATCTGCTGGTGGAAGACATCCTGTTTCACCCACTGGTCAATCAGCCAAAGGATTAAAAACAAGAGATAATAAAAGAACAGATAAATTTATTGTAAAGAGAAGAAACAAAAGGAAGGATACTAAATAATGGCTAGAGCAGTTTGGAAAGGACCTTTTGTAGAAGAAAGTTTAATGAAGAAAGTTGACAAATATAAAGATGACCCAAAAAAAATTCCTATCAAAACATGGTCAAGAAAATCAACTATTTTACCTGACTTTGTTGGAGTTAGCTTTCAAATATATAATGGAAAAAAATTTATACCAATTACAATATCAGAAGATATGGTTGGACATAAGCTAGGTGAGTTTGCACCAACAAGAACATTTTTTGGTCATACACCTGCAGATAAAAAAGCTAAACCTGCTACAGCGGATAAGAAATAATTATGGGTAAAAAAAAGAAAATTGAAAAGAATAACGATAAGACTGTAAAGTCTATCAATAATGGAGTTAGATCAAGTGTCAGAAAACTTAATCCAATACTAAAAAGTATAGTTGGAAAAAAAGTTGATGTAGCAATCAGAGATTTACAGTTCTCTGAAAAAAGAATTACAAGAGATATTAGAAAAACAATCAGTTCAGCAGTTGCAAACGCAGAAAATAACTTTCAGTATGATATTGATAATCTAGTTGTTAAGGAAGCATATTGTGGAAAAAAAATTGTCATGAAAAGATTTAGACCTCGTGCAAAAGGGAGAGCAGCTCCAATTTTGAAACCTTGGTCTTCAGTTACAATAATTTTATCAGAAACAAAACAAATGGAGAAGCATGGGTCAAAAAGTTAATCCTGTAGGTTTTAGATTAGGTGTAAACAGAGGTTGGGATTCTGTTTGGTACGCTAAGAAAAAAGATTTTGGTAACTACTTAATTGAAGATTTTAAAATCCGTGAATATATAAAAAAAAATGTTATCAATTCAGGTGTGTCCAAAGTTATGATTGAACGAACATCTAACAAGTGTTACGTGACTATCTATACTTCTAGACCTGGTTTTGTGATTGGTAAAAAGGGAAGTGATATTGATAAAATAAAAAACAATCTGTCAAAATTCACTAAGAACGAAGTAAATTTAAATATTAAAGAAGTAAAAAAACCTGAGACCAATGCTTATTTAGTTGCAGAGAATATTGCACAACAGCTAGTGAAAAGAATTTCATATAGAAGAGCAATGAAAAGAGCTATGCAATCGTGTATTAGACTAGGTGCAAAAGGTATAAAAGTTTCTGTCAGCGGAAGACTAGGTGGTAATGAAATTGCTAGAACTGAATGGTTAAGGGATGGAAGCATTCCTTCACACACATTAAGAGCAGATATTGATTACGCTGAAGCAGAAGCGCTAACTACTTATGGAATAATTGGAATTAAAGTTTGGATTTACAAAGGTGAAGTTTTTGCAAGAGAATTTAGCCAAGAAACGAATAAAGCAATACCACAAGAGGGCAAACAGTAATGCTACAACCAGTAAGAACTAAGTGGAGAAAAGCTCATAAAGGTAGAATTCATGGTACCGCTACAAGAGCAAGTACCATTAATTATGGAGCTTATGCCTTAAAAGCTTTACAGCCCGAAAGAATAACTGGTAAACAAATTGAAGCTGCTAGAGTTGCACTAACAAGACATATGAAAAGACAAGGTAGAGTTTGGACAAGGATTTTTCCTAATATACCCGTTTCCAAGAAACCGATTGAGGTCAGAATGGGTAAAGGAAAAGGATCTCCAGAGTATTTTGCTTGTAGAGTTAAACCAGGTAGAATTTTATTTGAGGTTGATGGTGTTTCAGAACAAATAGCAAAAGAGGCTCTATATAAAGCTTCAGCAAAATTACCAATTAAAACAAAAACAATTAAGAGATTTGTATAATGAAAAAGCAAGAAATTAAAAAATTATCAAAGGATGAAGTTTTGAAGAATATTGAGAAACTTAAAAAAGATCTTTTTAATTTTAGATTTCAGAAAATGAATTCACAAATAACAAATCCAGCTAAAATTGGAGAAACAAGAAAAACAATAGCGAGATTAAAAACTATATTAAAAGGAAAAATAAATGCCTAAAAAAATACTAACAGGTGTAGTTATAAGTGATAAGCCAAACAAAACGGTGACTGTGATGGTTGAGCGAAAGTATTCACATCCTGTGCTTAAAAAAGTAATTAGGGTTAGAAAAAATTATAATGCCCATGATGAAAACAATAAATTCAAAACAGGTGATAAAGTATCAATAATTGAAAGTAAGCCTTTCTCAAAAAATAAAAAATTTCAAGTTATGGAGAATACAAAATAATGATTGGTGTACAAACAGAATTACAAGTAGCTGATAATACTGGTGCAAAAAGAATAGAGTGCATCAAAGTTCTTGGCGGATCTAAAAGAAGATATGCAAGTATCGGAGATACAATTGTTATTGCTGTTAAAGAAGCTATACCTAAAGGTAAAGTCAAAAAGGGAACAGTTCATAAGGCAGTTGTTGTTAGAGTTAAGAAAGGAATTCATAGAAATGATGGTTCAAAAGTAAAATTTGATAATAATGCAGCAGTTTTAGTAGATGACAAAGGTGAACCAGTTGGTACTAGAATTTTTGGGCCTGTCACAAGAGAATTAAGAAACAGAGGTCAAATGAAGATAATCTCATTAGCTCCGGAGGTTTTATAAAATGATTAAAAAAGGTTTAAAAGTGAGAGTTTTGACTGGTAAAGATAGAAAAAAAGAGGGTGAAGTCATAGAAATTGATAGAGCAAACAATAGAGCAAAAGTAAAAGAAATTAATATGGTTAAAAAACATGTTAAGACAACTAAAGAGAAAAAAGGTGGTATTTTTCCAAAAGAGAGTTTTATTCATTTATCTAACTTAAAATTAATTGATGAAAAAGTTGCAAAAAAAAAAGAGGCTAAAAAATAATGACTCCGAGATTAAAAGAAATATTTAATAAAGAAATTCAGCCAGCATTGAAAGATCAATTTGGATTTAAAAATATTTATATGGCACCAAAAATTGAAAAAATTGTTTTAAATATGGGTCTTGGATTAGATGCTTCAGATGCAAAAATTCTAAAATCTTGTGAAGAAGATATGGCTAAGATTACTGGACAAAAACCAGTTACAACAAAGTTTAAAAAGTCAGTTGCTAATTTTAAGACAAGAAAAGGATCTAATGCTGGTTTAAAAGTTACACTCAGAAAGAACAAAATGTATGAATTTTTAGATAGATTAGTTAATATTGCTTTGCCTAGAATTAAAGATTTTAGAGGACTATCTCCAAAAGGATTTGACAAATTTGGCAATTACACATTTGGTATTAAAGAACATATAATTTTTCCTGAAGTTAGTTTTGATAGAGCTGAAAAGGTGAGAGGACTAGATATTATAATTGTCATTAAAGCAATTAATAAGGAACATAGTTTCGCATTATTAGAAAAAATAAATTTTCCATTTATAAAAAAAGGAGATAATTAAACATGGCTAAATTGAGCGCTGTAAATAAAAATAAAAGTAGAATTAAATTATCAGATAGGCTTTACAAGAAAAGAGCAGATTTGAAAAAAATAGTGATGGATAAAAAAATTACACTTGAAGAAAGATTTAAGGCACAACAAAAATTGTCAAAATTACCAAGAAACTCAGCAAAAACCAGAGTTATGAATAGATGTGAAATAACTGGAAGACCGCATGGAGTTTATAGAAAATTAAAAATTTCAAGAATTGCATTAAGACAATTAGGATTACAAGGAAAGATACCAGGTTTAGTTAAATCTAGCTGGTAGAAAGGATAATTATGAGTTTAAGTGACCCAATAGGAGATATGATTGCAAGAGTTAAAAATGCTCAAGCTAGAAATCATAAAAAAGTAGAATTACCCTCTTCTAATTTTAAAACAAAAATTGCTGATATATTAAAAAATGAGGGATTTATAAAAGATTTCAAAATAAATGCTGAAGATAAAAAACCTACTTTATCCTTAGAATTAAAATATCATTCTGGAAATCCAGTTATAAGTGCATTTGAAAGAGTCTCAAAGCCTGGAAGAAGAATATTCTCAAGTGCAAGTGGTCTACCGAAAATTAATAATGGACTTGGTATTGCTATAATCTCTACACCAAAAGGTGTTATGACTGATATCGATGCCAGAAAACAAAAAGTCGGTGGAGAAATAATCTGTAAGGTATTTTAATGTCTAAAATAGGTAAAATAAATATATCAATCCCTGAAAAAGTAAAAGTTGCAGTAGCTGGTAATATTATCAACATTGAGGGCCCATTAGGTAAAAAATCAATCAATATTGATCTTGATATGTTTAATTTAGATATAAAAGAGGGAAAAGAAATATCAATCAAACCTAAAAAAGTTGATCAAAATTCAAAAAGACTTTGGGGTATGAATAGAAGCTTAATTAATAATGCTGTTATAGGCTCTAGTGCTGGTTATGAAAAAATCTTAGAATTAGTTGGTGTAGGATACAGAGCTGCTCTTAAAGGTAATCAATTAAATTTACAATTAGGATATAGTCACGATATTGATTTCGATATACCAGAAGGGATTAAAATTGCAGTTGAAAAACAAACAACTTTAAAAATTACAGGCTCAG
Organism: Pelagibacterales bacterium SAG-MED10; assembly: GCA_014654235.1. Lineage (GTDB taxonomy): Bacteria > Pseudomonadota > Alphaproteobacteria > Pelagibacterales > Pelagibacteraceae > Pelagibacter. The sequence goes on from JACWDH010000002.1 coordinate 13,799, forward strand.
ACAAGCAACTTGTTGGTGCTGTTGCATCCAAAATTAAAACCTTAAGAAAAATAGAACCTTATAAAGGTAAGGGAATAAGAGAAAAAGGACAATACGTTCTTAAAAAAGAAGGAAAGAAAAAATAATGAAACTAAACACAAGTATTAGAAAAAGGTTTCGTGTAAGCAACAAAGTTAAAAGGGTTGCGGCAAGCGACAGATTTAGATTGAGTATCTCAAGATCAGCAAAAAATATTTCAGCTCAAATAATTGATGATATTAAAAAGGTAACATTATTGTCTGCATCTTCAGTTGAAAAGGACCTTAAGTCTGGTGAAAAAGTGAACAAAACTGAACTATCTAAACTAGTGGCACAAAAATTAGCAAAAAAGGCTCAAGAAAAAAACATAACCAAAATCTATTTTGATAGAGGTTCGTATAAATATCATGGCAGAGTTAAAGCTTTTGCTGAAACTTTAAGAGAAAATGGAATGGAATTTTAATATGGAAAATTTTAAAGATAAAAAAAACGACGATATACTAGAAAAATTAGTTCACATAAACAGAATTACTAAAGTTGTGAAGGGTGGAAGAAGATTTGGTTTTTCAGCACTAGTCGTAGTTGGCAATCAAGCAGGAAAAATTGGAATAGCTCATGCAAAGGCGAAACAAGTTCCAGATGCCATTAAAAAAGCTAATGAAATGGCTAGAAGAAAACTTACTCATATTCCCCTTAGGGAAGGCAGAACTATACATCATGATGTTAAAGCAAAAGATGGTTCTGGTAGAATTGTTTTAAGGGCAGCGTCTAAAGGAACAGGTATTATCGCTGGAGGACCTGTTAGAGCAGTTTGTGAAGTTTTAGGTGTAAAAGATATTGTGGCTAAATCAATGGGCACTTCTAATGCGCACAACGTTATTAGAGCAACAATGAAAGCTTTACTGAAACAAAGTTCACCTAAACAAATATCTGCAATAAGAAACAAGAAAATTTCAGAAATAGTTGAAAAAAGAGGATAATGATAAGTTTAAATAACAGAGAAAAGATAAATAAATCTAAAATTAGAGTTGGAAGAGGTATTGGATCTGGTAAAGGCAAAACATCTGGTAGAGGAGTTAAAGGCCAAAAATCAAGATCCGGTGTCGCTATTAAAAGTTTTGAAGGTGGTCAAATGCCATTGTATAGAAGATTACCAAAGAGAGGATTTAATCCAATCTCAAAGGAACAAGTAGCAATTTTAAACTTAGAAAAAATTCAATCATATATTGATAAGAAAAATATAAACCCTAACGAAGTGCTTAATTCTGAATTATTAAAAAAGTTAAAATTAATAAATAAGAATTCAAAAAAACTTAAGATTTTAGGTACAGGTGAAGTTAAGGATAAAATTAATATTGAAGCAGATTTAGCTTCAAAGTCCGCAATAGAAAAACTTGAAAAAATTGGTGGATCTATTCAACTAAAAAAATAGTTAATTGATATGAGTGGTTCATCATCAACAACTGATTTACGAAATAGGGTAATATTTACTATCTTTATTCTTGCCGTATATAGATTTGGAACATTTGTTCCTCTTCCAGGTATAGATCCAGAACAATTAAAGATAATGATGGATGGTAATCAAAAGGGATTGCTTGGAATGTTTAACGTGTTTGCAGGTGGTGCTGTTAGCCGAATGGCTATTTTTGCTCTTGGTATCATGCCATATATTTCATCTGCAATTATTGTTCAGCTTTTAACTGGGGTATCCGATTATTTTAAAAATCTAAAAGCACAAGGTGAAACTGGTAGAGCAAAGATCACACAAATTACTAGATATGGAACTGTTTTGTTAGCAACTGTGCAAGGTTATGGATTATCAGTTGGTTTAGAATCTTCGGCAGATTTAGTCATTAATCCTGGAGCTTTCTTTAAAATTACAACTGTAACAACTATTGTAGCTGGTACTATATTTTTAATGTGGCTAGGTGAACAAATTACTCAAAGAGGTATTGGTAATGGTATATCATTAATAATTTTTGCAGGGATTGTTGCAGAAATACCTAGGGCTCTTGTAACAACTTTTGAACTTGGAAGAACAGGTGCTGTATCAACCTTTATGATCTTAGCTATCTTTGTTCTACTGATTTTGACAATATTGTTTGTTGTATTTATGGAAAGAGCACTAAGAAAAATTCTTATCAATTACCCTAAAAGACAAATGGGTAACAAAATGTACGGTGGAGAATCATCACATTTACCTTTAAAAATAAATCAAGCAGGTGTAATACCTGCTATATTTGCTTCTGCACTTTTATTATTACCAGTAACTTTTTCAAATTTTTCGTTTTCAGATAATGAGACTTTTTTAAATTTAAGTTCATTCTTTACTCAAGGTCAGCCTTTATACATGTTGCTTTATGCATCTGGAATAATATTTTTCACTTTTTTTTACACATCTATAACATTTAACCCAACAGAGACGGCAGAAAATTTAAGAAAATATGGTGGGTTTGTTCCAGGCATTAGACCAGGTGAAAGCACCGCAATGTATATTGAAAACATTTCTACAAAACTTACCACTATTGGTGCTTTATATTTAACTTTGGTATGTTTAATGCCCGAATTTTTAATTGCAAATTATCCTATTCCTTTTTATTTGGGTGGTGCTTCAATTTTAATTGTTGTGGTAGTTGCCATCGATACTGTGACACAAATCCAAACTAGATTGATGAGTTCACAGTACGAACAATTAATTAAAAAAACTAAATTTGGTAGATAGGTGAATATAATTTTATTTGGACCTCCGGGTGCTGGTAAAGGAACTCAAGCTAAATATTTAGTAAAAAAACTTAATAATTTTCAAATTTCAACAGGAGATATCTTAAGAGAGGAAATAAAAAATAATTCAGATATTGGTAAAAAAATTATTGATGTTATGAATGATGGGAGATTTGTCAGTGACGATATTGTTAATCAACTTTTAGAAAAACAAGTATTCGATCCCCAAAAAAAAAACAAATTAATATTTGATGGCTATCCACGATCTATAAATCAGGCAAAAAATCTAGACTTATTACTTGATAGCTCAAACCAGAAGATAGATTTTGTTTTTTTTCTCAATGTTAATAAAGAGACAATAATTAAAAGAATACAGAAAAGAAAAATCCTAGAAAAAAGATCAGATGATGAATTGGATACAATTTTAAAAAGATATGACACTTATATGGAGACAACTAAACCAGTTTTAGATTTCTATTCTAAAAATTCTAATTTCCATGAAATTGATGGAAGTGATGAAATTGAACAAATAACCAATAAAATCGACACTTTTATCAATGTTTAAGGCGTTGACTTTGATTAATCTTCTTATATAAAAGGCACAATTTATCACAAAACTTATGGCTCGTATCGCAGGTATAAATATTCCACAGAATAAACTTGTTCACATTGGACTTACCTATATCTATGGAATCGGAGATAAGTTTTCCAATCAGATTTGTTCATCACTTGAAATTCCAAAAGCCAAAAGAGTTAACGATCTTACAGACGATGAAATATTAAAAATACGTGAGTATATTGACCAAAATTTTAAAGTAGAAGGAGATCTAAGAAGAGATTATTCACTGAGTATAAAAAGACTCATCGATCTAGCTTGTTATAGGGGAACTAGACATAGAAAAAAATTACCAGTTAGAGGTCAAAGAACTAGATGTAATGCAAGAACAAGAAAAGGAAAAGCAATAGCAATTGCTGGAAAAAAATTAACACCAACTAAAAAATAGTCATGGCAAAATCTGATAAAATTGAAAATAACGATCAGAAGGTAGAGAAATCTTCTAAAAAAAGTGCAAAAAGTTCTTATTCAAAAAAGAAGAAAGTTAAAAAAAATATTCTAAATGGAATTGCATATGTGCAATCAACTTTTAATAACACAATAATTTCAATTGCTGATACAAATGGTAATGTAATATCTTGGGCTTCAGCTGGTCAAAAAGGTTTTAAGGGATCAAGAAAATCTACTCCATATGCTGCACAGATTGCTGCAGACTCCGCTGCATCAAAAGCACTAGAATATGGAATGAAAACTTTATCTGTTGAAGTAAAAGGACCAGGATCAGGAAGAGAAACTGCTTTGAGAGCTTTACAAGCAAGAGGATTTAAAATTTTGTCTATTAAAGACACTACACCCATGCCTCATAATGGGACTAGGCCACCAAAGAAAAGGAGAGTTTAATGGAAGTCGAAAATGTTAATATAAAAAATTGGAAGTCATTAATTAAGCCATCAAAACTTGATGTGCAAATAAGTGATGACTTAACTCATGCAAAAATAGTTGCTGAACCATTAGAAAAAGGCTATGGCCTAACTTTGGGAAATTCACTCAGAAGAATTTTACTTTCTTCAATAAGAGGAGCAGCAGTTACATCGATACAAATAGATGGTGTTCTGCATGAATTTACATCAATTAAAGGTGTTAGAGAAGATGTAACAGATATTGTTTTAAACGTTAAATCTTTGGCATTAAAATGTAATTCAGAGGGTACAAAAAAATTAATTTTAGATGCTAAAGGGCCAGGTGAAATAAAAGCTTCTGATATTGCACCTGTTGCTGATGTTGAAATATTAAATCCAGAATTAGTAATTTGTAATCTAGACGAAAAGACTTCTTTTCATATGGAAATGAATGTTAGTACTGGAAAAGGTTATGTGCCAGCTGATCTTAACAAGCCAGAGGAGCCACCGTTAGGATTAATTGCTATCGACTCTCTTTACAGTCCAGTAAAAAAGGTTTCATTTTCTGTAAGTACCGCTAGAGAAGGAAAAGCCCTGGATTACGACAAACTAATTATGGAAGTAGAAACTAACGGATCTATATCAGCTGAAGATGCTGTTGCTTATTCAGCAAGAATTTTTCAAGATCAACTAAAAATGTTTATCAACTTTGATGAACCAGTTGAAGCTCCTGTGAAAGAAGTTTCAACAGAACCTGAGTTCAATAAAAATCTATTAAGAAAAGTAGATGAGCTAGAACTGTCTGTTAGATCTATGAATTGTTTAAAAAATGATAATATTATCTACATTGGAGATTTGGTTCAAAAATCAGAGGGTGAGATGCTAAGGACTCCTAATTTTGGAAGAAAATCTTTAAATGAAATTAAAGAAGTTCTAACTGGTATGTCATTATATTTAGGTATGGAAATACCTAACTGGCCACCAGACAATATTGCAGAAATGTCTAAAAAATTAGAGGAAGCCATCTAATGAGACATGGAATGGCTAATAAGAAGTTAAATAGAACTTCTGAGCATAGAAAAGCTTTATTAAAGAATATGCTTAACTCTTTAATAAAATATGAGCAAATTAAAACTACATTGCCAAAAGCTAAATTTTTAAAACCTCAAGCAGATAAAATTATTACTTTAGGGAAGAAGGAAACTTTACAAACAACTAAAATGTTAGTTACGCAACTTCAAGATATTAAGTCTGCTAATAAAGTTAAAAAAACACTTTCTAAAAGATACGAGAACAGAAAAGGTGGATATACTAGAATTATTAAGGCTGGATTTAGATATGGTGATAATGCACCAATGGCAATAATTGAATTTGTTGATAGAGATGTAGAAGCAAAAAGAGTAGATAAACCAAAAAAAGACACAACTAAAGAAGCACCTAAAGCTGTAGAAAAACAAGCATCAGCATAAATTTTAAGTCATGAAAAAGTATTACATCGTTGATTCAACGTGTAATGATATGCGTATTGATCGATGGATCAGGTTTAAATTTGGAAAGATACCTCAAGGATTAATAGAAAAATATTTACGCTCAGGTAAAATCAAATTAAATAAAAAAAAAATTAAAAGTTCACAAAAAATTAGCACAAAAGATAATATTGATTTATTTAATATTGAATTCAAAGAGTCGATTGTACAAAAAAAAATTAAATTTAAACCATCCAAGGAAGTTATAAAATCAAATGAAGATCAAATAATAGATAATAATGAAAATTTTATAGTATTAAATAAAAGTTCTGGAATATCAGTTCAAGGTGGAACTAAATCAAAAAAAAACCTTGTTGATATTTTTTCTAAAAGTGAAATCTTCCAAGGTACAAAACCATTTTCAGTTCACCGTTTAGATAAAGATACATCTGGAGTATTTATTATTGCAAAAAATAGAGAAAGCGCACAGTTATTAACGTCTTTATTTAGACTAAGGAAAGTTCACAAAACTTATTTAGCAATCTGCCATGGAGAACTAGTTAAAGATTCAGGTGAATGGAATGATGATTTAATAAGATATGATGGAGAAAAAAAAATTATAGAAAAGGCTAAAACGCTATACAAAGTACTCGATAAAAATTCAGAGGCAAGTTTAGTCGAACTAAAGCCAATAACTGGTCGTAAGCATCAATTAAGAAAACAGTTGTATGCTTTGGGTCAGCCTATTTTTGGAGATATTAAATATAAATTATCAAATTCTACTAGAGGCCTTAACAAAAATTTAATGCTCCACTCATATCAAATAAAATTTATTATTAATAATGTTAAACACACTTATACTGCTTTATTACCCGATTATTTTAGAAATTTATTGAAAACAAAAAGACTTAGTTTCTCAGGTTTAAAATAAATTTTTCTATTAATAAATCTTCTAATTTTGAATAATCTTTTCTTTTAATTTTAACTAAATTTGTAATTCCTTTATCTTTAATACCACAAGGTATAATTTTTTTATATTGATCTAAATTATTGTTTATGTTTATAGCAAAACCATGATAAGCAATCCACTTTTTCACACGTACTCCAATTGCTGCAACTTTTTTTACTTTACCGTTTTCATTATACCAGATCCCAATGTTATCTTTATCGGAAAAAGTTTCTATATCAAAAGTTTTTAAAGTTTCTATAATTGTTTTTTCAATAGAATTAATAAATTTTCTAATATCTTTTTTGTTTCTTAAGTCTAAAACAAAGTAAAAAATTAATTGCCCAGGACCATGATAAGTAATTTTTCCACCTCTGTTTGTTTCAACAATTTTGATTGATTTATCAATAATATCTTTTTCGTTGTAACTAGTTCCAGCAGTGTAAATCTCCTGATGCTCTAATGTCCAAATCAGTTCTTTCTCTTTATTGTTAAATATTTGCTCCAATCTTTCTTCCATAATATTTATGGCATCAATATAATTTACCGGTTTTACTGACTTTTTAATCTCTATATTCATTTATAAATTGTATTATCTTTATTATGTATTAATAGTGCAAATCTAAATTATAGGTAGATCTATGTCTTTAACAAAAAAAACTAAAGATAAAAAAGTAAATTTTGAATTTAATAAAGAGTACATCAGAGTTGTTACCTCAAAAATAGCTAACAATGACGCTCAATTTATTACTAATTCTTTCAGTGAAATGCACCCAGCTGATGCGGCAGATATAATTGAACACCTAAGTCAAAATGATAGAGAAAGTTTAATTAAACTAAATAACTTTAATATAGATCCAGAAGTATTTGTTGAGTTAAACGAGTCTATACAAACAGAAATTATTACTAATTTATCTTCTGACTCAATTGTAAGTATTATTAAAAATTTAGATTCTGATGATGCAATATCTATTTTAGAAAATGTTCCTGAAGAAGATAAAAATAATATTCTTAGTTCCTTACCACCCAAAGATCGTTTTGCTTTATTGGAGAGTTTGAGTTATCCAGAAGATACGGCGGCTAGATTAATGCAAAGAGAATTTACTGCTATACCTAGTAATTGGTCTGTAGGACAAACAATTGATTATTTGAGAGAAAACAAGGATCTTCCTGAGGAATTTTTAGAAATATTTATTGTTAATGAAGACTTTAATCCCGTTGGTACTGTTCCGTCTTCTAAGGTATTAACATCGCCAAGAGATACCAAAATGGCAACCGTAATGTCAGAGTCTCAATTATTAGTACCAGTTGATATGGATAGGGAGGAGGTTGCTAATTTATTTGAAAATTACAATTTAAATTCAGCAGCAGTTGTTGATAAAAACAACAAGCTTGTTGGTATGATCATGAATGATGATGTTCTAACAGTATTAAAAGAAGAAGCTGAAGAAGATGCATTACGTTTAGCAGGAGTTGGTGATGAGGAAATCACTGATGGGGTAATAACAAAAACCAAGAGAAGATTTAATTGGTTACTTCTTAATTTATTCACTGCATTTCTAGCAACTTGGTGCATAAGTTTATTTGGTGCAACAATAGAACAAATGGTGGTTCTAGCTTTTTTAATGCCTATAGTAGCATCCATGGGTGGAAATGCTGGAATGCAAACATTAGCTGTCACTGTACGAACTATTGCAACTAATGACCTAACTAAAAACAATTTCTCATCAAATGTTTTTAAAGAATTTTCTATTGGTATTTTAAATGGAGTTATTTTTGCAGTAATAAGTGCTTTGATTGTTCAAATATGGTTTCAAGATAATCTTCTCTCATTAATTATTGCTATTTCGATGGTATTGACAATGATTATTGCAGGTTTGTTTGGAATATTAGTTCCTTTCACTCTAAAAAAAATGAATATTGATCCAGCAATAGCATCAAGTGTATTTGTTACCACAATAACAGACGTAATTGGTTTTGTATCTTTTCTAGGAGTAGGGGCTTATTTTTTATAAATTATCTATTAATCTTACGCCATTTAAATAATACGCTACAAATAACTTAGATTTATTTATAACACTCGATAATTTTAGATTGTATATATTCCTTAATTCTAAGTACTCAATATTAATATTAAATTTTTTCTCAAGTTCATTTTTCACCGTTTTTAAGTATTTATTTTTATTTTTTTTTAATTTAATATTTTTTTTCAAATTAATTAATTTTCTAATTATTACACTTGCTAAAGCAAGATTTTCTTTAGATAGTAAATAATTTCTTGAGGATAGAGCAACTTTATTTTTTTCACGGATAGTTTTGCATCCTATAACTTCTGTACCATATTTATTTTTTAAAAATTTTTTAACTAAAAATAATTGCTGAAAATCCTTTTCACCCATAAAAATTTTATTTGGTTTTACTATATTTGTTAACCTCTCCATTACATCTAAAACACCTTCAAAATGGCCCTTTCTAAATTTAGCACATAGAATCTTATCTTTTTTATTAATTTTAATTTTAGGTTTCTTATTGTTGTTAAAGATATCTTTAAATTTTGGAATATAGATAAAGTCAACTTGTTTTGTTTTATTCAATAATTGTAAGTCTTTCTTCATATTTTTAGGATAAGTTTTGAAATCTTTTTTGTTATTGAACTGTTTTGGATTTACAAAAATACTAACAATTGTTTTGTTGCAAACTCGATTCGATTTATTAATAAGTGACAAATGACCTTTATGTATAGAGCCCATAGTAGGAACAAACCCAATGTCATTAAAAGGCCCTAATGATTTAGTCAATGATGTCTTATTTAATAAAATTTTCATTTGTGTAAAAGTCTTAAATAAGTAAAACATTTAAATGATTAAACAAGCTATAATTCCATTAGCTGGTCTAGGGACCAGATTATTACCTTTGACAAGTGTTTTTGCAAAAGAGTTATTACCAATAAATGGTAAACCTGGTATCGAATATATATTAGAAGAATGTATTGACGCTGGAGTAAAAGAAATAATTTTTATTATTTCTAAGAAGAAAATGATGATCAAAAAATATTTTTACAGTGATAAATTTTACAAAAATGTTATCAAAAAAAAAAAAGATCCAAAAATTATCGAGGAGTATAATAAAATTCTTAAATACAAAAAAATGATAAAGTTTGTTTATCAAAATAAACCTAAGGGGACAGGTGACGCTGTTCTTAAAACTAAAAAATTTATTAAAGATAAATATTTTTTAATGTTGTTACCTGATGATTTGATAATGAAACATAATTGTTCTAAATCTATGATTTCCGCCCATAAGAAACACAAATCATCTGTCATGGCGAGCATGAAAGTTGAAAAAAAATCAGTATCTAGGTGGGGTATTTATAATTTGAGTAAAAAAGTATCCAAAAATAATTTTATTATCAAAGAGGTTGTAGAAAAACCAACTATTAAAAATGCCCCGTCAAATAAAGCTGTAATTGGTAGATATATTTTACCAAAGACGATTTTTGATAAATTATTAAACCAAAAGCCTGGTAAGGGTGGTGAAATTCACATTACAGATGCAATACAATCTTTAATTAATGAAAATGAAAAATTTATCGCTCACAATTTTACAGGTAAATATTTGGATTGTGGTACAATGAATGGATTTATAAAATCTAATATTGAAATAAATAAATTATGAAACTTTGTATGATAGGTACTGGTTATGTGGGTCTTGTCAGTGGAGTTTGTTTTTCTGATATTGGAAATACTGTTTACTGTGTAGATAAAGATCAGAAAAAAATTGATTTATTAAATAAAGGTATTATCCCTATTTTTGAACCAGGTCTTGAGGAGATTTTAAAAAGAAATTACAAACAAAAGCGATTAATTTTTACGTCAGATTTAAAAAAAGCGGTAATAAATTCAGATATAATTTTTATCTGTGTTGGAACACCCACTAAAAAAAATGCTAATTCAGCTGATTTGAAATATGTTTATAGTGTAGCCAAAGATTTAAAAAAAATAATTAAAAAAAAATATAAAATAATAATAACCAAATCCACAGTACCCGTATCAACAGGAGATAAAATTGAGAAGATTTTAAATAATTTAAAGAAAAAAAAATTAGTTGATGTTGTATCAAATCCTGAATTTTTAAGAGAGGGAGAAGCAATAAGAGATTTCATTTATCCTGACAGAGTTATTATTGGAACAGACAGTAATAAAGCTAACAGAATATTAAAATCTTTATATTTTCCAATTATTAAAAAAAAAAGTAGATACTTTAATACCTCAAGAAGAGGTGCAGAGCTTATAAAATATGCTTCTAATGCTTTTCTAGCGACAAAGATTTCATTTATTAATGAAATAGCGAATTTGTGTGAAAAAACAGGTGTTGACATCAAGGATGTATCTCAAGGTATGGGTTCAGATGAAAGAATAGGTGATAGGTTTTTGAGAGCAGGTCCAGCCTATGGTGGATCTTGTTTTCCAAAGGACACACGTGCATTAATTGATACTGGAAATCAATTTAAAACTGATTTAACCATAATTAAAAGTGTTGTTAATTCAAATGATAATCGAAAAACTTTATTAATTAAAAGAGTTGTAAAAATTCTTGGTGGCAATTTAAAAAATAAAATTATAACTTTTTTAGGTGTAACTTTTAAACCAAATACAGATGATATGCGTGAAGCAACAAGTATACCAATGATTAAGTATCTAAATAAAAAAAATAGTAAAATTAAATATTATGATCCATCAGGAAAAAAAGTTGATTTTAAAGATTTAAAGAATGTTAATTATTGTAATACAATTTCTTCTGCTTGTTTAAATGCAGATATGGTTATTTTACACACTGAATGGAACGATTTTAAATTATTAAATTTCAAAAAATTAGTAAAAAAACAGAGATTTAAAATATACGATATGCGTAATATGTATTCACCTTCAAGAATGAAAAAATTGAATATTGATTATTATGGTGTCGGTAGGTAAATCAATTTAATTCAAATATAGCATCTACTTCAACGGATACTCCTAATGGTAGACTGTTAGTACTAACAGCAGCTCTGGTGTGCATTCCGGCATCACCAAATATCGATGCTATAATATCCGAGGCACCATTTATTACCTTAGGTTGTTCTATGAATTCTTCAGTAGAATTTACATAGCCAGTTAATTTTATACATGATCTTATTTTTGATAAATCATTATCGCAGGCGTTTTTAACTTGAGATATTATACTCAAACCACATCTTTTAGCAGCGTTATAACCATCTTTAGTTGTTAGCTCTTTACCAATTTTGCCTTTTATTAATTCTCCGTTCTCACCAATAGATATTTGTCCTGATATAAATAATAGTTTCCCTATAATCTTAGTTGCAACATAAGAACCTACTGGTGCTTTTGCATCTGGTAAATTTATTTTTAAATTTTTGATGTTTTCTTCAAAAGACATAATTAATTTTCTACAAAATCCTTATGTGATTTACTATTTTTAAATTTCAATAATTTATCTTTTATGTTTAATTTATTAAATTTTTTCTTTCCTTGTTCGATTTTATCAGACGCTTTATTTTTTAAAACTTCTGCATTTTTTTTTAATAATTTTGCGTTACATTCAGCATACTCTTTACTTAATTTATCTAATTTACTGCAATCCTGGGCTAAGACAATCGACTGATTTGTACAAAATAGGGCTAATGATAAAATTAAAATTTTTATTATTTTCATTTTTTTTTCTTTTTTTTGTTTTCTTATTTTTATCGTATTCACGTCTTTTCTCAATAAGGATAAGAGCCTCTTCCATATTTAGCTCTGTAGGGTCTTTTTCCTCAGGAATTGTTGCATTAAGGGATTTGTATTTTATATAAGGGCCGTATTGCCCTTTCATGATTCTTACAGGCTTTTTGTCTTCAGGATGTTCGCCAAGATCTTTTATGATTGAGGATGACATTCTTCCTGGTTTGGCATCAGCTATTAATGTTATTGCTCTGTTCAAACCTATTGAAAAAATCTCCTCAACATTTTCTAGTCTAGCAGACTTATTTTCACACTTTAAATAAGGTCCAAATCTTCCTGTGTTTAGAAAAATCTCTTTTTGATTGTCGGGATTAATGCCTAAAGATTTTGGTAGTGAACATAAAAATCTCGCTTTATCAATATCAATACTGTCTAATTCAATTCCTTTTGGAATGGAGACATTTTTTAACAATTCATTTAAATCTTTTTTAGCTTTTTTTATTTTTTTCTTTTTTTTCTTATTTTCTTTTTCAATGCTTTCTAGAAGTTTTTCATATTGTAAATAAGGTCCGAATCTCCCATTTTTAAGAAAAATATCATTTCCATTATCATGTTTGCCTAAAAATTTTGGTTCAGCTAATTGAGCCTGTGCTGCAGCCTTAGCTTTTGACAAAGGTCTAGTAAATTTACATTCTGGATAATTAGAGCAACCAATAAATGCACCACCCCTAAAACTATTTTTTAAACTTAAGGATCCTGTATCGCACAATTGGCACTTTCTGACAACATTACCACTGTCATCTTTGTCAAAAATTAACGTACCCAAACTTTCATTTAGTAAATCCAAAACTTCTCTAGTTCTTTTCTCTTTTACTTCTGATATATTGTTGTTAAAATCTTTCCAAAATAATTCTAAAACATTTATCCAACTTTCTTTTCCAGTTGTAATTTCATCTAATTGGTCTTCTAATCCTGCAGTAAAATTATAATCAACATATTTGGAAAATAATTTTTCTAAAAAAGCAGAAATTAATTTTCCGCGATCGGTTGGAAAAAATCTTTTATTAGTTATCTCAGCGTATCCACGGTTTGAAATTGTAGATATAATACTTGCATACGTAGAAGGTCGTCCAATTCCAAGTTCCTCTAATTTCTTTACCAAGCTCGCTTCCGAATATCTTGGAGGTGGTTGTGTAAAATGCTGTTCATCTAAAAATGACTCAATATTAATAGGTCCTTTTTTTACTTCTGGAAGTATTTCATCGTCATCTTCTGAATTAGGATTTTTATAAACTTTTAAAAAACCATCAAATTTTAAAACTGAGCCACTTGTTTTACAAACGGTATTTTTATCTTCAGTTTCAATAGTTATTGTATTCCTATCAAACTTAGCAGATACCATTTGAGAGGATAGTGCTCTGCTCCATATCAAATTATACAATTTATTTTGGTCAGTACTTAAATATTTTTTAACAGCTTCAGGAGATCTATTAATATCCGTCGGCCTTATTGCTTCATGTGCCTCTTGTGCATTTTTGGCTTTTTTACCTGAATAATTATTAGCTTTTTCAGGTATATACTCATTCCCATAACTTTTTTTTATAAAATTTCTAAAATCACTAATAGCATCAGCCGATAAGTTTGTACCATCAGTTCTCATGTAGGTTATTAAACCAACTGTATCTCCCTCAATTTCAATTCCTTGATAAAGTTTTTGTGCAATTTGCATGGTTCTAGAGGCACCAAATCCCAATCTACTTGAAGCAACTTGTTGTAGTGTAGAAGTTGTAAATGGACCAGATGGATTTCTATTAACAATTTTTGATGAAATATCACTAATATTAAATTTTTTATTCTTTAATCCAGAGATTGCCTTTTCAATATCTTCTTTTTTTCTAAAGGTAAATTTTTCAATTTTTTTGCTATCTAATTGATAGATGCTTGCGGTAATTGAATTTTTTTTCTCATCTTGAAATTTTAAACTTAAAGTCCAAAACTCCTCTGGATTAAATAACTCAATTTCATGCTCTCTTTCTGTTATTAATTTTAAAGCAACAGATTGCACTCTGCCTGCTGACTTTGACCCAGGAAGTTTAGTCCACAATATTGGTGAAATATTAAAACCAACAAGGTAATCAAGTGCTCTTCTTGCCATGTAGGCATCAACTAGCAAGGGCTCGATTTGCCTTGGATTTTCAATTCCAAAAGTAACAGCTTTTTTAGTAATTTCGTTGAACACAACTCTTTCAACCTCTTTATCTTTGAGTAGTTTTTTCTCATTCAAATATTCCTTTACATGCCATGCTATAGCTTCTCCTTCACGATCAGGGTCTGTTGCTAAGATAATTTTAGATGATTCTTTTGCAGCATCAGTAATATCTTTAAGATATTTTTTTGAAAAGCTATCAACCTCCCATTCCATTTTAAAATTTTGATCTGGATCAACCGAACCATTTTTTGATGGTAAATCTCTAATATGACCGTAACTAGCTAAAACGGTATAATTATCTCCTAAGTATTTATTAATTGTTTTGGCTTTTGCAGGACTTTCAACTATGACTAGATTCATAATTTAACAAACTACTTAAAAGCAATTGATAGTCAATTTAATAAATTTTTGTCTTACTTTCTTCTTTATTTTTCAGACGTTTAATATTTTCTCTGTGAGTATAAAATATCAATACAAACATAATTCCAAAAAAAAGTGCATTACTCATTTGATCATTAAAAAAAATATATACTGGTATCGTTAGTGAACCAATAAGTGATGACAAAGAAGAGTATTTTGATATTAAAAAAATTAGTAACCAAGTCACACAAAAAATAAAACCTAAAAGAATATTTATAGTAAACAATATGCCTACATATGTGGCGACACCCTTACCACCTTTAAACTTTAACCAAATTGGAAAAACATGACCTAAAAAAGCACAAAGAGATGCAATATAAATTAATTCTGGATGATTAATTTTTACATATAGTACAGGAAGTATAGCTTTCATAACATCTAATAAAAGAGTTGAATAACCAATCAATTTATTACCTGTTCTTAATGCATTTGTTGCACCTATATTGCCAGAACCAATTTCTCTTATATCTTTTTTTAAAAAAATTTTTGTTAGTATAAATCCAAAAGGTATAGAACCCATTAGGTATGAGATTATACCTATAGTTAAAAATTCCATTTTTATACTTTAAATAATTCTTGACCTTTTACAAACGTATTGGTTACTTTTCCTTGCAATTTTTTATCCTCTATAGATGTATTTTTTGATTTAGAGATTAAATTTTCTTTTTTAACAACCCAAGGTTTGTCTATATCTACAATACAAAAATCAGCTTCATTTCCAATAGATAAGTTTCCTTTATTTATATTTAATATTTTTGCAGGATTTGATGTCAATGCTTGAATTATAGTATCCAGTTTAATAGATCCATTATGAAATAATTCTAAGCTTAATGATAATAGCGTTTCAATACCTGATGCTCCGGTCGCAGCTTGGGAAAATGTTAATCTTTTAGACTCTTCATCTTCAGGTTTATGGTCTGAAACTATTACATCAATCACCCCATCTTTTAATCCTTGGACCAATGCTTCTCTATCTTCTTCTTTTCTGAGAGGAGGGGATAATTTTAAAAAAGTTCTAAAATCTCCAATGTCATTTTCATTCAGTGATAAATTATTTATTGAAACTCCTGATGTAAATTTTATATCTTCTTTTCTTTGTTTTATAATATCAACAGACTTCGAAGAAGAAAGTTGTGAAATGTGATATCTACATTTAACCTTTTCAAGCAATGTCAAATCTCTTTCAATTATAATTCTTTCAGCAATATCTGGTATTCCAGACAGACCTAGCTTTGAGGCAATTATTCCAGAATTAATCATACCGTTTTCTGATAAATGCAAATCTTCAGCGTGCTGCATAATTAAACAACCCAGGTCTTTTGCTGAATTCATTATTCTTGACATTAGTCTTGTATTTTGAATAGTTTTGACTCCATCAGTAAATGCAATTATTCCTTTTTTGGCCAAAAGGCCAAATTCGGTCATGTTAGTTCCTTCGATATTATGAGTTAAAGATGCGCAAGGAAAAATATTTATCTTAGATTTATCTCTTCCTCTTCTTTTTAAAAAATCAACAATAGAAACATTATCTATAATTGGATCTGTATTTGGCATAGTAACAACAGAAGTTACACCACCAGATAAAGCAGCATTACTTAAAGTTCTAAAATTTTCTTTATATTCGTAACCTGGTTCACCTACAAACACTCTCATATCCACAAGACCAGGGAAGATATATTTTCCTTTTAAATCAATTGGTTTTTCACGTGATGGAAGATTATTGTTGTTTACTTTTTTACCTATTGCTTCGATCTTTCCATCTTCATCAATAATTAATCCACCATTTTCGTTTAATGAATTATGAGGATCTATAATATTTGCATTTATAAAGTATTGTTTTTTCATTTATTCACAAAATATTTTTAAACACGCCATTCTTACAGCAACACCAAGTTCAACCTGTTCCTTAATAACACTCTTGTTAATATCGTCAGCTAACCTGGTATCAATTTCGATACCCCTGTTCATTGGACCTGGATGCATAATAAGTGCGTCAGATTTTGCATGATCTAATTTGTCTGGTGTTAAACCATAGTATTCATAATATTCTCTATTAGATGATAAGAAAGAACTGGTCATTCTCTCATTTTGCAATCTCAACATCATTACAATATCACAATCTTTCAGTCCTTTTTTCATATCAGTAAAAGTATTAACACCAAATTTTTCTATTTCTTTTGGCATTAAATTTGTAGGAGCAACTATATTTACTTCAGCTCCAAGCATGGTTAACAAGTAAATATTTGATCTGGCTACACGTGAATGCAAAATATCTCCACATATTGCAATTTTTAATCCTTGGATTTTATCTTTTCGGTTAATTATTGTTAACGCATCTAGTAACGCTTGGGTAGGATGTTCTCTGCGACCATCTCCAGCATTTAATACTACACAATTAACTTTTTGTGAAAGAAGATTGCAAGCGCCTGAGTCTTGATGTCTAATCACTATGATATCTGGATGCATTGCATTTAAAGTCATAGCAGTGTCAATTAGTGTTTCACCTTTTTTAATTGCTGAATTACCCATGTTCATTGACATCACATCAGCTCCTAACCTTTTTCCTGCTAATTCAAATGAGCTTTGAGTTCTGGTTGACGGCTCAAAAAAGAGGTTTATTTGAGTTTTGCCTCTTAAAACGTCAATTTTTTTATTCTTACTTCGATTTACTTTTATAAAGGTCTGAGCTTCATCAAGAATAATATTTATGTCACTAACTGACAAATCTTGAATACCTAACAAATGTTTTTGAGAGATTTTAATAGCTTTATTGGTTTTAGATGCCATTAAAATTAACTCTATAACTATAATACAGTTAGTTGGCAAGCATTAATTATTCAAAAAATCTATTGCTCCTTGAAGTATAAATGCAGCAGCATTCTGATCTATATTTTTTTCTCTTTTAGTTACATTTATATCCAATTGACTAGATAAATTGAACGCACCTACTGTTGAGAGTCTTTCATCCCATAAACAAACATCAATATCTAATTTCTTATCAATATTGTTAGAGACATCATGAACAGACTGGGCAGATCTGCCTAAAGTTCCATCCATATTAATAGGATATCCTATTATAATTCCCTTAATACTATTTTCCTCAATAATAATTTTTAATTCATTGATTAAATTTTCTGCACTTGTTTTATTTAGTGTTTTTAATGGTGTAGCTATAGATTGTTTTTCATCACAGATTGAAACTCCAATTCTTTTAGAGCCAAGATCTAGACCAATTAATCTACATGTTTCTGACTGTTTTTTTTTAAACTCTTCTATAGTGATCATATTGTATAATTTAGACTTAAGTGATAGTTTGCGACATATTTAATTATCATATGAGTATCGATCTTAAAACAATAAAGCACATATCAAAATTATCAAGAATTTCTGTTGATGAAAAAAAAGCAGAGAAACTGGCAGGAGATTTAAATTCAATTTTTGAATTTATTGAAAAACTTAATGAATTAAAGACAGATAATGTTCAACCTTTAACTTCGGTTGCAGAAACAACATTAAAGTTAAGAGATGATGAGGTAAAAAGTAAAAATATAAGAGAGCAAATAATTAAAAACTCTCCTCAGGAAAATGAGGATTATTTTGTTGTGCCAAAGGTGATTGAATAATGTCTGATATTACAAAACAATCACTTTCAGAATTAATTAAAAATATTAAAGATAAAAAACTTTCATCCACTGAAGTTACAAAAGCATTTGTAGAAAGGTCTGAAAAATCTAAAGAGTTAAATGCGTATGTAACTGAAGACTTTTCAGCTGCAATTGATAAAGCTAAAAAGTTCGATGAAAACCCCAATCTAGATTTAAAATTACCTGGTATACCAATGGCTGTTAAAGATCTATTTTGTACAAAAAATGTTAAAACTACTGCAGGGAGTAAAATTTTAAATAATTTCACTCCAACTTATGAGTCCACAGTTACTCAAAATATTTGGAATGAAGGGGCTATTCTTCTTGGAAAATTAAATTGTGACGAGTTTGCTATGGGATCTTCTAATGAAACAAGTTTTTTTGGTTGTGTACAGAACCCAATTGACAAAGATTTAGTTCCTGGTGGATCCTCAGGTGGCTCATCTTCAGCTGTTGCAGCGCAATTAACACCAATTACAATAGGAACAGATACTGGTGGTTCAATTAGACAACCTGCATCCTTCACAGGCATCGTTGGTTTAAAACCAACTTATGGGAGTTGTTCAAGATATGGAATTGTAGCATTTGCATCATCTTTAGATCAAGCAGGACCAATGGCTCAAAATGTAAGAGATTGTGCTTTATTACACGAGGTCATTAGTTCTTATGACGAAAAAGACTCCACCTCCATAGATTTTAAGCGAAACAATTACGTTAAGGAATTAACTAATAATATAAAAGGAAAAAAAATAGGAATACCTAAAGAGTATAGAGTTAATGGGATGCCCAAGGAAATAGAAGATCTTTGGAAAAAAGGTATTGATTATGTAAAAGATTGTGGCGCAGAAATTATAGATATTTCACTACCTCACACTAATTATGCTTTACCCACTTATTATATTGTAGCTCCCGCAGAAGCTTCATCTAATCTTGCGCGATACGATGGTGTTAAATATGGATTTAGAGCTGATGGAGAAAATTTGATAGATATGTATGAGAAAACTAGATCTGAAGGCTTTGGTGCAGAAGTTCAAAGAAGAATAATGATTGGGACTTATGTTTTATCCTCAGGATATTATGATGCATATTATCTTAAGGCTCAAAAAGTAAGAAAGCTTATTAAAAATGATTTTGACGAAGCTTATAAAAAAGTTGATGCTATATTAACTCCATCAACTCCAAGTTCAGCGTTCAAAATCGGTGAAAAGACAAATGATCCTGTTTCGATGTATTTAAACGATATTTTTACAGTTCCAGTAAATTTAGCAGGTTTGCCTGGAATTTCGATACCTGCAGGTCATGATGCAAAGGGTTATCCTTTAGGACTACAAATTATTGGAAAAGCATTTGATGAACAAAATTTATTAAACATCGCATATGCAATGGAAGAAAAGATTAATTTTAAAAATAAAATTACTGATTGGTGGATAAAATGAGTAAAGATAAATCAGAGTATCTAATCAATAGAAAAGATAATCAATATGAAGTTGTTATAGGCTTAGAGGTTCATGCTCAAGTCACTTCAGAATCAAAGTTATTTTCAACATCATCAACTAAATTTGGTGCTGAACCCAATACTCAGGTAAGTTTAGTAGATGCTGCTTTGCCAGGTATGCTGCCTGTTATAAATGAGTATTGTGTAAAACAGGCAATAAAAACCGGCATAGGATTAAAAGCCAAAATAAATAAACGATCTGTTTTTGATAGAAAAAATTACTTTTATGCAGATCTACCTCAAGGATATCAAATATCTCAATTTAAAGATCCAATTGTAGGTGAGGGGAAGGTTATTTTAGATATGCCAGATGGTCAAAAAGAGGTTGGTATTGAAAGATTACACTTAGAACAAGACGCTGGTAAAAGCATACATGATTTAGACCCAAAATATACATTTGTTGATCTGAATAGATCAGGCGTTGCCTTAATGGAAATTGTTAGTAAACCAGATTTAAGATCACCAGATGAAGTAAATGCTTATGTAAAAAAATTAAGATCAATAATGAGATACCTTGGAACGTGTGACGGGAATATGCAAGAGGGTTCATTAAGAGCTGATGTCAATGTTTCTGTTAGAAAAAAAGGATCTAAAGAATTTGGAACTAGATGTGAAATTAAAAATGTCAACTCCATAAAATTTATGCAAATGGCTATTGAATACGAAGCTAATAGACAAGTAGATCTTATCGAAGATGGTCAATCTATTGATCAAGAGACGAGACTTTTTGATACCAAAAAAAATGAGACAAGATCAATGCGATCAAAAGAAGATGCACATGACTATAGATATTTTCCTGATCCAGATCTTTTACCTCTAGAGGTTTCAGAAGATTTTATAGAAAAGTTAAAATTAGAAATTCCAGAGTTACCTGATGAAAAGAAAAAAAGATTTATTGAAAAATTCAAACTATCTCCTTATGAGGCAACCATTTTAGTTTCAGACAATGAAACCTCTAATTATTTTGAAAATGTAATTAAAAAATCAGATGTGAAACTTGCTACTAACTGGATAATTGGTGAGTTGTTTGCTGCTTTAAATGAAAAGAATCTAGAAATCACTGAAAGCCCGATAAGTGCAGGTAATTTATCAAAATTAATAAATTTAATTAAAGATGGAACTATTTCTGGGAAAATAGCCAAAACTGTTTTTGAACACATGATGGAGGGAGATAAAGACCCAAAAAAAATAGTTGAAGAAAAGGGCTTAAAACAAGAAAGTGATCCTAAAGCTTTAGAAGCACTAATTGATAAAGTTATTGATGATAACCGAGAAAAAGCAACTGAATACAAATCAGGTAAAGTAAAATTATTTGGTTTTTTTGTTGGACAAGTAATGAAAGTATCAGCTGGAAAAGCCAACCCTCAATTAGTAAATGAGATTTTAAAGAAGAAACTTTAAAGTTTATGGGTTCAGACCTTAATATTACACAAGAGCTGCAAGATTATATTTTAGAACATGGACACAATCTTCACCCAGTCCAAAAAGAAATAATTGAGTACAATACATCACTTGGTGACATAAAAAGAATGCAGATATCAATCTCACAAACTCAGTTACTTCATTTAATTATTAAAGTTTCTAATATAAAAAAAGTATTAGAAATTGGCACATTTACAGGTTTAAGTACTTTATCTATGTCACTAGCATTACCTGATGATGGTAAAATAATTGCATTAGATAAAAATGAGCAAACAAATAAAGTTGCTATTAATTTTTTTAAAAAAGCAAAACAAGATCATAAAATTACAACATTAATTAAACCAGCCCTAGAGAGCCTGGTCGAAATTAAAGAAAAATTTGAACTCATATTCATAGATGCCGATAAAGGCAACTATAAAGAATACTATGAAAGATCATTGAGTTTGCTTGAGACAAGTGGCTTAATTATAATTGATAATGTCCTTTGGTATGGAGAAGTGGCAAAGAAAAACGAACATGACAAAATTACTAAAACCATTAAAAACTTTAACGAATTTGTCTCTAACGATAAAAGAGTAGAGAAAACCATAATTCCTCTAGGGGATGGAATGACTATATGTAGGAAATTGTAATGTATGAAGTATTTGGTTTCTATAGGTTTTTAAATATTCAATATTTAAAAAAAAATAAGAGATTGATAAATGAAGTTTTAATAAAAAATAATATTCGAGGAACAGTAATAATTTCAAAAGAAGGTGTAAATGGTACTATATCCGGTAAAGGACTTGATATTAAAACTACTATTTATAAGTTAAAAAAAATTTTAAAATTTAAAGATTTCAATAGTTTTAATAAATCAAAAAGTTTGTTTCAACCGTTTCATAAACCCAAAGTAAAAATTAAGACTGAAGTTGTTCCTATGAACTTAAAACTTAGTCAAATGATCAAAAAAAAAGACAGTCATGTTGAACCAAATAAATGGAATAAATTAATAAGAAATAAAAAAACACTTGTTATTGATGCTAGAAAACCATTTGAATACGATGTTGGTACTTTTAAAGGTTCTACGAATCCAAATATTGATAATTTTAGGGATTTTCCAAAATATTTAAAAAATCTTAAAAAAAATCAACCTATAGCAATGTTTTGTACTGGTGGAATTCGTTGTGAAAAAGCTTCAGTTTATCTAGAAAAAAAAGGTTTTAGTAATGTGTATCAATTAAAAGGCGGTATTTTAAATTATTTAAAAAAGACAAATCAAAAAAGAAGTTTATGGAAAGGTGAATGTTTTGTTTTTGATAACAGAGTTAGTTTAAAACATGGTCTAAAATCTGGTTCTTATTCAATTTGTAGTGGTTGCAGAAAACCAATTTCTCCAAAAATTAAAAATTCAAAAAAATATGAAGAAGGCGTTTCCTGTCCAAATTGTCACGATAAATTAACAGATCAACAAAAAACAAGATTTAGAATGAGACAAAAGCAAATTAACCTTGCTAAAAAAGTTGGAAAAAGACATATCTTCCAAAAAGAATATTAATAAAGCCTTTATTAAATAGATGAATTTATTAAAAGACGAAGTTTCAGTTTTAGTAAGAAAGCTTGCTATACCAGCTAGTATAGGAACACTTTTTCAAACTTTATATACAATTGTAGATACATTTTATGCTGGCAAAATATCCCCAGAAGCATTGTCAGCTTTAAGTAAATCTTTTCCAATTTATTTTATTATAATTGCAACTTCAATAGGGGTAACTGTAGCTGGTACATCTTTAATTGGAAGCAGTATAGGAGAAAAAAATGAAAAAAATGTTTTAAGTTATTTTGGAAACGTAATTATTTATGCTGTTATAATTTCGTTTATTGTCTCATTGCTCGGTTTTACTTTTGGAGAAAAAGTATTTTTATTAATGAATTCCTCAAATGAGGTTACCGGTCTTGGTCTTAAATATATTAATGTAATTTTTTTAGGTACAATTTTATTTATATTAGTTGTAGCGTTAAATTCATTTTTACACGCTGAAGGAGATACTGTCACTTATCGAAACGCACTTATTTTTTCTTTTTTCCTAAACATTATTTTAAATCCTGTATTTATTTTTGGATTTTTATTTATTCCAGCATTGGGGATAACAGGAATTGGAGTAGCAACTCTAATTGCTCAATTTGTTTCCTTTCTGATTGTACTTAGAAAAATATTAATTAACGATAGAATAAAGAAGATAACTTTTGAATATTTTAAAGTAAAATATTTTTTCTTGAAAAATATTTTTTTTCAATCAATGCCAATAACAGTTGCTATTTTAGGGTACTCTGTTGCAGCAGCTATTGTTTTTACTTACGTTGGTTTTTCAAGTGAATATGCAGTAGCAGGTTATGGATCAGCTACAAGAATTGAACAAGTTGTACTACTTCCCATTCTAGGAATAAATACAGCAATTATTTCTATAATTGCTCAAAATATTGGCGCAAAACAATATAAACGTGTTGAACAATCTTATTTTACATCTGTTAGATATGGTTTGTACTTAATGTTATTTTCAGGAGCGATTGTATATTTAACTGCCGATATTATACCTAGATTCTTTTCATCTAATTCTGACGTGATTGCATATGGCTCGATGTATTTAAAAATATCTGCCTTTATTTTACCAGCATATCCAATTTTCTTTTTGTCAAATGGTTTATTTATGGCTTTAAAAAAATCTGAAAAAGCAATGTTAAATAACATTATAAGAAACGTAATAGTGCCTATTTTATCATTTTATATTGCTAGATATATTAATGCAGATTTTAAAACTTTTTTTTATATATGGGCTATTTTTCAATGGTCTATATCAATTACTTTATTTTTTTATGTTAAATATTATATAAAAAATAAATTAGCGAGCACATAGTTTATTTAAATTTTAAGATGTTTTTTACTAAAAAAAAAGTTTTTATAATGATTATAATTTGTTTTATTATTTTTATATTTACATACGAAGATGTAAAATCAGAAGAAATAAAAGAGATTAGTGGATTTGCAAAAATTATTGATGGAGATACAATTAAAATAAACTCTAAAAAAATAAGGTTACATGGGATAGATGCCCCAGAAAAAAAACAAACATGTAAGAAACCCTACCTAACAATTGGTATTTTTTCTTTCACCAAGAACTACTTATGTGGGCAGGTTTCTACTAATAAACTAACTAAAAAAATAAATAATCAGATTATAAAATGCAAGATAAAGGATGTTGATAGATATAGTAGGCTTATTGGAGAATGTTATAAAAGAAATCAAAATCTAAACTCTTGGCTGGTTGCCAATGGTTATGCAGTTGCTTATAGAAAATATTCTAAAAAATATGTTTCTGATGAAATCAGTGCAAAGAATGAAAAACTGGGAATCTGGCAGGGTAAATTTGAAATGCCTTGGAATTTTAGAAAAAAAAATTAAATTTATAATCTTGAGGCACAGTCTTTAATCCAGGACCAAAGGTGTTTAGCAAAAGATCTTCTTACAAATAAATTTACAATTTCATCTCCCTTATTGTGAACTATAACATCTATGTGGTTCAAAATGGTTTGTGCAGATGATCCTTTTTTATCTTTAAATTCATTAAAATTAAATGGACTTCCAGCTGAAAATATTTCGTAAATATTTTTCCCTTTAATTTCTAATTGAACAAATTGATCAGTAACATCAATTACGGCACCTAAGTTTTTTTTTGAAATATCATTAAAGAGCAATTCATTTAACTGATATTCGTTTGTATCTTTTTTTACTAAATCGTTAGTTATTATCATCCATTCATCAGGACTAAGCCAAATTGCTGTTAATTTATCACTTATTGTTGAGGTATTAGCTTCTGTTGGAAGAAGTAGATTTAGATTTTTTCCTATATTTGTTAAAAATTCTCTTTTTTTACCTCTTAAATTCAATTTCATTGTAGGTGAAATTTCTTTTACAACTACACCGTTGTAATTAATTTCTCCATTTGTAGCTGTTTTATAATTTAGCATTTATCCTCTTATTTTCCTCATCATAAAAAATTGTATTTGAAATTGTGACACCAATATTTTTATTTTCCATAGGAATAAAAAGTTTTTTACCCATCATATTTTTTCCATCTTTAACTACTGCTAGTGCAATTGATTTATTAAGATTTGGGCTGAAGTAACTTGATGTTACATGACCAAGCATTTCAATTGGTTTTTGATTTAGTTCAGAAACTATTTGTGCACCTTCCTCTAAAACAATATTTGGATCCTCAGTCAACAAACCTACTAATTGTTTTCTATTTTCTTTCATTGTATCTGATCTATAAAGTGATCTTTTTCCTATGAAGTCGTATTTTTTCTTGCTTACAATCCAGTCCATTTGAAGATCAATAGGGGTCATGGTTCCATCAGTATCTTGACCTACAATTATAAAACCTTTTTCTGCTCTTAATAAATGCATTGTTTCTGTTCCATAGGGAGTGATATCAAATTCTTTTCCAGCCTCTATACACTTTTCCCATACAGCTTCACCAAAACTTGCTGGAGCATTAATTTCGTAGCTTTGTTCACCTGTAAAACTTATTCTCATTATTCTACATTTAATTTTATCTATAATTACTTCTTTAAATGACATGTGCGGAAAATTTTCATCTGATAAATCTAACTCAGGAATAATTTTATTTAATATCTTTTTACTATTTGGTCCACATAAACTAGCTGTTGCAAAATGATCTGTAACAGATGTTAAATATACATCTAACTCTGGCCATTCGGTTTGAAGATAATCTTCAAGTTTACTCAAAACATTCGCAGCCCCACCTGTTGTAGTTGTCATAATATAATGATTTTCACCTAATCTTGTGGTAACGCCATCATCGAAAACCATACCATCCTCATTAAGCATCAATCCATATCTACATTTACCAATAGCAAGTTTTGACCATGCGTTTGTATAAACTCTATTTAAGAATTCAGATGCATCACTTCCTTGGATATCAATTTTACCTAAGGTAGAGGCATCTAATATTCCAGCACTTTTCCTTGCAGCTTTACTCTCTCTTTGCACAGCCTGATGCATAGTTTCATTATCGATTGGATAATACCAAGCCCTTTTCCATTGACCTACATTTTCGAATTCTGCTTTATTTTTAATATGCCAATCATTCATAGGGGTTCTTCTAAATGTATCAAAAAATTCTCCTACGTTTCTTCCAACAATGGTTCCAAATGTTAAAGGAGTGTAGGGGGGTCTAAAAGTTGTTGTACCTAGTTCACCCATTTTTACACCAGCTGTATCGGCAATTATTCCTAAAGCATGCATGTTGCCAAGTTTACCTTGGTCGGTACCCATTCCTGTTGTTGTATATCTTTTAACGTGTTCGATTGATCTAAAACCCTCTCTTAATGCTAATTTTATGTCTTTTGCGGTTGCATCGTTTTGATAATCAACAAACGGTTTAGTTTTTCCAGTAGGCTTATCAGATGGTAAAAGCCATATATTTCGTTTTGAAGTCTCTTTATCATTTTCTAAACTAATATCTTCAAAATCAGTTTGACTTATATTTAGAAAATTTTTTAATTTATTACTCAAATTTTTAATTATTTCATCTAGCTCAAAATCACCACCGCAAGACCCAACACATATTTGTTCTGAGTTATCAGCCTTAGGGACAAAAATATTTCGATCTTCATCAAAAGTTAGTTTGTTACCAGATTGTGTGTATAGATGCACTGCAGGCGTCCAACCACCTGCAATACCTAAGCAATCACAGGAAATAGAAGTTTTACTACCGATAACTGACATACCATCATTTGAAAGTTTCATTATTGATATATCACTCAATCTTTTGTAACCACTAGTATCAACTATTGTATGGGACCAATATATTTTTATGCCTGCTTCATTAATTTTTTTAATTATTTTTGCATTAGAATTTTCCCTGATATCAATAATAGCATCAACTTTAATTCCTTTGTTGTGCAAAGATAGAGCACTTTCATAAGCGCTATCATTGTTTGTAAAAAAAATATTTTTTTTCCCACAAGCAACACCATAAAAATCAATATATTTCTTCACAGCTGAGGAAAGCATAATTCCAGGTCTATCATTGTTGTTAAATACCAATGGTCTTTCTAGTGCACCAGTTGCTAAGATAACTTTTTTAGCTCTAATTTTAAGAAGTCTTTGTCTAATTTTATTTTTTTTATCTTTTTTTTCCAAATGATCAGTTAAATTTTCTCTTGCAAGAAGATAATTATATTGGTGATATGCAGCAACGCTAGTTCTAGTTTTAATTTCAAGATTTTTAATATTTTTTACTTCACTAATTTCTTTCTTTAACCATTCAGATGAAAATGTATTGTTAATTTTTTTATTTTCATTTGTTTCAAAAATTGTTGATCCACCAAGTTCATTTTTTTCATCTATAAGTAACGTTTTGTAATTATTTTTAGCTGCATTCTTTGCTGCTAATATTCCAGATATCCCAGCTCCTACTACTAATACATCACAATGAATATTTCTATGGTCATATATATCGGGATCTCTTTTAGTTGGTGATTTACCTAATCCAGCAGAATGTCTAATGAAGAATTCATATTTCTCCCAAAAACTTTTAGGCCACATAAATGTTTTATAATAAAAGCCAGCAGGCAAGAAGGGAGCTAGAAAGTTATTTATTCCACCAATATCAAAATTAACACTTGGCCAACAATTTTGGCTGGTTGCCTCTAAACCCTCGTAAATTTCTATTTCTGTTGCTCTTGCGTTTGGTTCTGTAATATTTGAATTAGGATTTACTTGAACAATTGCATTCGGTTCCTCTGAACCTGATGTCATAATTCCTCGTGGTCGATGATATTTAAAACTTCTACCAATTAAATGAACATTACTTGCAAGTAAAGCAGAGGCCAAGGTATCACCTTTAAAACCATAGTATGTTTTTCCATCAAACTTAAATGAAATTCTACTAGTCTCATCTATAAACTCACTTGATTTTACCCGTAGATTTTTGGTCATATTATTATTGTGGAGGTGGTTTTTCACCCATTTTATAAATTGCTTTTATTTCATCATTAGATGTATCTCTTGCCATATTAAACCATTTTCGACAACCATGGGCATGGTTCCACCTTTCAAACTGTACACCTTTAATATTTTTTCTCATAAATAAGTATTCTGCCCATTGATCATCACTTAGTTCAGTTGGTTGTTTTGGTCTTTCGATGTGTGCTTCTCCACCAGCTTTAAATTCTTGCTGATCTCTTTCTCCACAGTATGGACAATTAATTAAAAACATTAATGAGCAACTGCAGCAGCACCATGTTCATCTACAAGGTCACCACTTACAAATCTATTTAAATTAAATGCAGCATTTAGTTTATGAGGTTCGTCGTTAGCAATAGTATGAGCAAATAAATCTCCAGAACCAGGTGTTGCTTTAAAACCTCCTGTACCCCAACCACAATTAAAGTATAATCCTTTAATAGACGTTTTGCTAAGAATAGGACTTGCATCTGGACATATATCAACGATACCACCCCATTGTCTAAGCATTCTCATACGACTAAAAATCGGATATAATTCTAAAATTGCATTTAACGTTCCTTCCACAATTTGATGGCTACCTTTTTGAGAATAAGAGATATAATCATCTGTACCAGCACCTATAACAAGCTCACCTTTATCTGATTGACTAACATAAGCATGAACAGCATTTGACATAACAACAGTATCGATAATTGGCTTTACAGGTTCAGAAACTAGCGCTTGTAATGGCTTGCTCTCAAGAGGTAATCTTACTCCTGCCATATTAGCAATTACACTTGAGTGTCCTGCTGCTACTACACCAATTTTTTTTGTTTTAATAAATCCTTTTGTTGTCTCTATACCTTCAACTTCATCACCATTTCTTTTAATTCCTTTAACTTCACAATTTTGAATAATATCAACTCCCATTTCATCCGCACCTCTTGCATAACCCCATGCAACAGCATCATGTCTTGCTGTACCTGCTCTTTTTTGTAAGGTACCCCCTAAAACTGGATATCTTATATCTTGCGAGGTATTGATAATTGGACAAAACTTCTTTACCTCTTCAGTATTTAAATAAACTGCATCTATACCATTTAATCTATTAGCGTGAGTTCTTCTTTTTAAATCTCTCACATCTTGTAAATTATGAGCAAGATTCATTACACCTCTTTGACTAAACATAACATTGTAGTTTAGTTCTTGAGATAAACCTTCCCAGATTTTTAGTGCATGATCATATAATCCAGCGCTAGCATCCCATAAATAATTCGATCTGATTATTGTTGTATTACGACCAGTATTTCCACCACCAATCCAACCTTTTTCTACCACCGCAATATTTTGCATGTTATGTTTTTTTGCTAAATAGTACGCAGTCGCTAAACCGTGACCACCACCACCAATGATTACAGCATCATATTCTTTTTTAGGTGCTGGATCTTTCCAAGCTCTTTGCCAATTTTCATGATATGACAAAGCATTTTTGAACAAAGAAAATATAGAGTACTTATTTCTCATAATATTGAATAATTACTTTATAAACATTGAATTTTCAATACAATCGCTTATTACACAATGTCATACGGAAGAGTGGGTGAGAGGCTGAAACCAGTCGTTTGCTAAATGACCGTGCGAGGAAACTTGTACCGAGGGTTCGAATCCCTCCTCTTCCGCCACTAAAAAAGGGGACGGTCTTTAAAGAAATCTCTCATTGGAATTGGTCTTTGTTCTAATATGTACCTGTAGACATTATAATTTTCCATGACACGCTGAACATAGTTACGCGTTTCCCTAAATTTTATTAACTCAACCCAGTCAACGTAATTAATTTGTTTCTTTTGTGGATTTTTATTAATTTTTTTCCAATACTTAACTCGGTTTGGTCCTGCATTGTAAGCAGCAACAGCAAAAGGATATGCACCGTCATACTGCAAAATAAGTCCTGCAATATAATGAGAACCTAAATTAATGTTATATTCAGGATCTGTTGTTAATCTTGATTTTGAATAAGGAAGTTTAGCTTGTTTAGAAACCAATTTGGCGGTGTAGGGCATTAGTTGCATTAAACCTTTTGCACCTGCATGACTGTTAGCTTCTAAATCAAACTCACTTTCTTGTCTGATAATAGATAAAATTAAAGCACTATCTGGGATTTTTCTACCGTTAATATTTTTTGGTGTACTTATAATTGGGTAATTAAATTTATTATGAAATCTTTTTTGATATGATGCAATTTTAGAAACTTGTATAGCAAAGTCATATCTATTTATATTTGTTGCAAGTTCGGCTGCCAATACCTCACTGCCTTTAGAAACATTGTCATTCGCCAGGTGCCTTAGAATAAATTTAGTATATTTATCTTTTTTCAGCTCATCTAAAAGATAAGTAATTTTAACCAGTTCTTTATTGAAAAAAATAAGTCTATATTTTTTATCAACTTCCATATCTTTATTAAGCTCAAATTTTCCATTTGGATTGATCTTTAAAAATGCTAATTGACCATAATAAGTAGTTAAATATTTTGATGCTTCTAAATACCATTTATTGGATTGTTCTTTGTCTCCAAGTTTTTCATAAGCACTAGCAAGCCAATAAGCTCCTCTGGAAGTACTAATTGGATAGTTCACGTTATCATAAAAATTCTTAAAATGATTTTTAGCGGTTAAAGGATCATTTAAAAAACTCAAAGCTATCCAGCCACTCATCCATTCTGCAGCTGCAAAATCTGGCCCTTCACTCATACCGTGATTACTTGATATTTTATAGGCAATTTCATATTTTTTTTTATAAATTAAAGCGCGTGATATTATTTCTCTCTCTTTCCACCATTTCTCTGGCATTACTAAATAATCTTTATCATTTCTAATCTTAAGTAAAATTTCTGTTGAAGAGTCTACTCGACCTTTTTTTCTTCGCCATTTTAAACGGTCATAATTAAGACCCGCATCATTTTTTAATTTTTGAGGAACATTTTTGATTGCTTGATCAACACCGTATCCCTTGCTTATTAGAATTTGTCTAGCTGTATATAAAAGCTCATAATCTTTCGGTAAATATCTGGTTAATCTTTTAAGATCCCAATGTTTTCCATTCCATGCAAGGTAATCTGCTCTTTTAATATAATCATTGGCATTTAGACTTTTCTTAAACTTTTTTCTAAAAAATTTTAAATCGTTTTTAGATAATTTAGCAGTGATCCATCCCTCCTTAATCAACTTTGTACCCTTAGATTTGTCACCAATTAGCAAGAAACTTTCACCTAATATCATTTTACCAAATCCGCTAAGCGGTTCCTTTGTTCCAAACCAATTTATAATTTTCTTAGGGGAAACGTTAGCTGTAGATAATTTATGTTCAGCCAAATATCTCAATCTATCTATTCTTGGATATTCAGGGTTACTATCTATAAAAACCTTATAATCATAAAAAGAGGCTTGATTACCTGTTGTTAATAGATGTCTCCATTGGATAAAATTATAAATTGATTTATCTTTAGCTTTTTTGGAAATACTTAAAGCTGAGGCCCATTTACTTTTTTGCATTTCAGATATCGCCTTTTTTGCTAAACCAAAATCCTTTTTGCTATAATATTTTGATATTTTAATGTTTTTACGAGTTGTTACTCCTGCTACAGTTGGTTTTTTTTTAGGTATTTTAAAACTTAACTTTTTCTCTTTGAATTCCTTAGTAACAATTTTTTTTTCAACTTTTTTTAATTTTGAAGGTTTTTTAAGAGGTGTAATAATATTTTTTGATATTTTTTTAATTTTCTCTTCTGATGATAAAGTCGGTTTTTGAGGCGGAATAATTTGTAAGCTATCTGCATGTAGGTTAGTTATTTTAAAAGAAACAAATAAGACCATTCCAATAATAACTAATATTTTTTTGCACATAATCTTTTAGTATATGAATCTGTAAACTATGTTATAAGTATTTATGTTTAAAGGATCAAATGTTGCCTTAATCACTCCATTTAAAAATAATGGTTTAGATGAAGCTGCATATATAAAGCTCATTCATTTTCACATTGATAATGGCACGTCTGGGCTAGTTCCAGCAGGCACTACTGGAGAATCTCCAACCCTCAGTCATACTGAACATGAACGTGTAATTGATTTATGTATTAAAGAGAGTAATGGAAAAATACCGGTTATCGCTGGAACAGGATCTAATTCTACAGAGGAGGCAATATCCTTAACCTCTCATGCTGAAAATGCAGGAGCAAATGGTGCCTTAGTTGTAACGCCCTATTATAACAAGCCTACACAAGAGGGGCTATACCAACATTACAAAGCTATTAATGATAAATGTGGGATCCCTATTATAATTTATAATATTCCAGGCAGATCAGTAATTGATATGTCGGTTGATACCATGGCAAGATTGTATGAACTAAAAAATATTGTTGGTGTAAAAGATGCTACTGGCGACTTAGATAGAGTTAATCAACAATTAAATAAAATGGGTAAAGACTTTATTCAATTAACTGGAAATGATGATAATGCGTTTGAATTTAATAAAAGAGGAGGAGTAGGCACTATTAGTGTGACAGCAAATATTGCACCAAAACTTTGTTCAGAATTCCAAAAAAATTCAATATCTAAAAACGATGAGGATCTTGCAAAAGCAAAAGAGCTAGATAATATTTTACAACCAGTTCATACTGCAATGTTTGTAGAAAGTAATCCTAGTCCAGTTAAATATGCAGCTAAATTGATGAATTTGTGTGATGATGAGGTCAGATTACCGTTAGTTAAAGTAACTGAAGAGACTAAAATAATTGTAAAAAAAGCCATAGAGACTGCAAAACTTATTTAATGAACAAAAAAACCAATCCTGGTTTAAAGATCATTTGTTTAAATAGAAAAGCAAGTTTTAATTATTTTTTTGAAGATCTTTTAGAGGCTGGGATAGTTTTAAAGGGTTCAGAGATAAAATCTATTAGAGACGGTAAAGTTAATATAGCTGATGCATATGCTGTTGAAAAAAAAGGTGAGATAGTTCTTATTAATTCACATATCTCTCCATATAAACAAGCAAGCTATTCAAATCACAATCCAACAGATGAAAGAAAACTTTTATTAAACAAAAGAGAAATAAATAAACTTATTGGAAAAATGCAGAGAGATGGTTTTACTATTGTGCCAACAAAAATGTATTTTAAAAAAGGGAAAGCTAAAATTGAACTAGCAGTTGCCAAAGGTAAAAAACAATACGATAAAAGAGCTGCTAAAAAAAATAGAGACTGGAACCGTGAAAAATCAAGATATATCAGAAGATCTAGCTAAAACAGTTTATTTAGCAGTCGGATCTAATCTTGGAGTAAGGAAAAAGAATATTGAAAAAGCTAAATTTTTTTTAAAACAAAATAATATAAATTTTCTTTCAGTTTCAAATTATTATGAAACACCATCCTGGCCCAATCCGAAATATCCAAAATATTTAAACATATTGTTAAAAGTTAAATGCAATCATAGTCCTTTAAAATTACTTAATATATGTAAAGAAATAGAAATAAATTTAGGCAGAAAAAAATCGAAAAAAAACTCACCACGAGTATGTGATATCGACATCATTGATTACAATGGAATTAAATTAAATATCAAAAGTAAGCTTAATTTACCTCATGCTAGAATGCATAAAAGAAATTTTGTTTTAATTCCCTTATTTGAGATTGAAAAAAAATGGAAACACCCATCTAAAAAATTAGATATTAAGACCTTAATTTCATCATTACCTATGGACGATATTACATCTATTAAACAAATTTAATTTAATGATATAGTACAGAATGTTGAATTCGAACGAACTCATAAATAAAGTAAAAGTGTATAATAAATTTCTCAATCATGAGAGATTAGATAAAGCATATAACTTTGCTGTGAAGGCACATCAAAATCAAAAAAGAGCTTCTGGTGATCCTTATTCTGTTCATCCAATTGAAGTTGCTAATATTCTTACAGAATTAAAATTAGACAGTGCAACAATAACCACTGGTTTATTACACGACACTATTGAAGATACTTTTGCTACTTATGAAACAATCAAAAATGAATTTGGACCAGAAGTTGCTGATCTAGTGGATGGAGTTACAAAAATTTCAGTTTTTGAAAACACTGCAAGTTTTAATTCAAAGGCGGAAAACTTTAGAAAACTAATTTTAGCAACATCTAAAGATATCAGGGTTCTATTAGTTAAGATTGCTGATCGACTTCATAATATGAGAACAATTAAAGCAATAACTAAAGAGGATAAAAGAAAGAGAATTGCACAAGAAACGATGGAAATTTATGCACCCTTGGCAGATAGAATGGGAATGCATAGAATTCGTGATGAGCTTGAAGATTTGTCTTTTGAAATTTTAAATAATGATGCAAGAAAATTAATAAAAAAAAGATTAGATGAGATTAAACTAGATAAGAAAAACCTTTTTGAAGAACTTTCATTTGAATTGAGTTCTATTTTAAATGAAAATCACCTTAACGTAGAAATTTATGGAAGAGAAAAAACACCTTTTTCTATATGGAGAAAAGTTCAAAAAAAAAGAGTTTCATTAGAACAGGTAACTGACATTATTGGATTTAGAGTAATTTTAAAAAATATTGATGACTGTTACAAAACATTAGGAATTTTCCATAAAAAATGGAATTGTATTCCTGGAAAATTTAAAGATTATATATCATCTCCAAAAATTAATGGTTATGAGTCTATACATACTTCAGTAATTGGTTCAAATAAGAAACCTATTGAAATACAAATAAGAACAAAAGAAATGCATGAATTTGCTGAAAGAGGCATAGCATCACATTGGAAATATAAATCTTCAGAAAAATTTAATTCACTAAGCTGGAAAGAATATGACTGGTTGAAAGATCTAGTTGAAATAATTGAAAAAAATGAAAATCCAGAACACTCATATGAGTACACAAAACTGCAGATGTTTCAGGAAAACGTTTTTTGTTTTACTCCTAAAGGTTCAGTGATTAAATTACCAAAAGAAGCTACTGCTATAGATTTTGCCTATGCTGTTCATACCAAGATTGGTAACTCTGCTACAGGATGTGAAATAAATGGTAATAAAAGTGACTTACAAACAATTCTTCACAATGGTGACCGTGTTAATATCATTACCTCAAAAAATAATTCACCATCACTTCACTGGATACCTACTACAAAAACTGGAAAAGCAAGAGCAGCTATAAGACGTTATTGGCATGATAAAGGTGAGCAAAAAGAAGAGAAAATAAAAAAATATAATACAACATTATGGATGTCACTGCCTGACAAACCAGGTCAACTTGGAGATATTAGTTCACTGATTGGAAGTCATAAACTAAATATATCTAGTTTGGAGATGGCAGGCAAAAACCCAAATTATATTAATTTTAAATTCAAACTAATCATAAGAAACCTTAAAAATTTTACAAATTTTATTGCAGTGCTAAAGCAAAAAGGTATAAAATTTAAGATAATTAGACACGAAGAAAAAAGAAATGCTTTCACACAAAAAATCCTTAAATATTTTAAAAAAAACTAATGCTTTGTTGGAAGGACACTTCATTTTATCATCCGGTTTACACTCATCAAAATATATACAATGTGCAAAACTTCTCAGTTTTCCATATCTAGCAGAAGAAATTTGTAAATCACTAGCAAGTCAAATTAAAAAAAAATATAAAAAAATAGATTTAATTCTTGCCCCAGCTATGGGTGGAATAGTAATTGGTTATGAAATTGGCAGACTTTTGAAAAAAGAAACAATTTTTTGCGAGAGGGTTAAGGGTAATTTTACACTACGAAGAGGTTTTAGTATTAATAAAGGTGCTAAAGTTTTAATTATAGAAGATGTTATAACAACTGGAAAATCTAGTTTA
Source organism: Pelagibacterales bacterium SAG-MED10 (assembly GCA_014654235.1). GTDB lineage: Bacteria > Pseudomonadota > Alphaproteobacteria > Pelagibacterales > Pelagibacteraceae > Pelagibacter. Next base: position 50,207 of record JACWDH010000002.1, read on the forward strand.
GAATGTGTTAAATTAATAAAAAAAGCTAATGCTAAATTATTAGGATTTGCATCTATTATAGATAGATCTTCTAAAAAATCTCTGAAAATAAAAACCAAAATTATTTCCCATTTAAAAATTGATGTACCTGTATACAGTCCAAAAAAATTACCTGAAATACTTAAATCTGTACCTATAACAACTCCAGGAAGTAGATTTATTAAGTGAAAAGATTAGGTGTAAATATCGATCATGTTGCAACATTAAGAAATGCTAGAGGTGAGTGGCACCCTGACCCGATCGATGCCGCACTACATGTGGTAAAATGTGGAGCAGACTCTGTAACTATACATCTTAGAGAAGACAGACGGCATATTAAAGATAAAGATGCAAAAAGTATCTGCGATTTGAAAAAAGTATTAGTTAATTTAGAAATATCTATGAACAAAGATATTATTTCAAATGCACTTAAAATGAAACCAGATTACATTTGTATAGTTCCAGAAAATAGAAGGGAAATTACCACAGAAGGAGGTTTAGATATAAAAAAAAATTTTGGTAAATTGAAAACAATTATTTTTAAATTTAAAAAAGCTAAAATAAGAACTAGTTTATTTATAAACCCTTCATTAAATGATATTAAGCTCGCAAAATTACTTAAGGTTGATTGCGTTGAAATCCACACAGGAAAATATCCAAATTTAAGATTACGAAGAAACAGAAAGGAATCGTGGACTAGAAGGTTGGTTCAAGAAAACACACTCAGTCCAAATGATTTTATATTACCAATTTTCTTAATAGATGGATCAAACAAAAAAGAATCAATATCTACGATGCCAGGTGTTTTTAGGTACACAATAAATAGAGTTTCTCAAATAGTAGATAAAGCAATTAAAAAAGGTATTCCAATGGTTGCTCTTTTTCCTAAAACGAAAAATACTTTAAAAAATGATTTGGGCACTGAGTCATTAAATGAAAATAATTTAGTTTGCAGGGCCATACTAGAAATTAAAAAAAAATACAAAAACCAAATTGGAATTATGTGTGATGTTGCTTTAGATCCTTATACATCACATGGTCATGATGGATTAATAAAGTCTAATCAAGTAATTAATGATGAAACAATTGAAGTACTAATAAACCAATCTCTATTACAGGCTGAAATGGGATGTGATGTTCTTGCTCCTTCAGACATGATGGATGGGAGAATAGGAAAAATAAGAAAAGCACTTGATAATTCTAATTTTAAAAATACTCAAATTTTATCCTATGCAGCAAAGTATGCCTCTAGTTTTTATGGACCTTTTAGAGATGCTGTTGGTTCTAAAAGCTCCCTTAAGGGTGATAAAAAAACTTATCAAATGGACTTTAGAAATAGTGATGAGGCTATGCGTGAAGTTGCTTTAGATATAAAGGAAGGTGCGGATATGATTATGGTTAAACCAGGGATGCCATATTTGGACATAATTAAATCAATAAAAGAAAAATTTAAAATTCCAGTTTTGGCATACCAAGTTTCTGGTGAATATAGTCTTTTAGAAACTGCTATTAATAAAAAACTAATACAAAAAAACGCAGTTTATGAAAGTTTAGTCTCTTTTAAACGTTCAGGAGCAAATGCCATTGTCTCATATTACGCTGATAGAATAGACAAAATTTTAGAATAATTATTTCAAAGAATTTAGAAAATTTAATCTACTATTAGGATAATTTAAATTATTTGGTTTCAAGATTGTTTTGTCCAAATAATCTCCAACCAATTTTAATCCACTTAATAAAATATTAATATCTGTTACCTCTAAATCTTTCTCGATTAGAAAGTTAGGAACATATTTCTTTTCAGTATAAGAAGTTGCAAAATAAACAGTTTTATTATCTTCTAAATTTTTTTCTACCAAATTTTCTAACTCAAGATCATAACCTAGTAATTTTAGTAACTCTAATTCCCAGAAAATATATTTTTTAAGCCAGTTTTGTTCATTTAATAAATTAAAAAGGTCTTCGATAAGAGAATAAACTTTTTTATTTGCCTGTGCTTCTGCAGTTAATATTTTTATTAAATTCATTGCTGAAGTAATACAAGAAAGCTTTTGCTTATGATCAAAATAAAATGGACTGTAAGCATTCAAAATTTCAATTTTAAAATAGCCGATTCTATTATCGTTTTTTGAGTTATAGTTAATATGGAGTTTATTGCCCACTTGAAGATAATTTTTAATTTTTTTAGATGTTCCTCCAAATATAATGCCTGAAACTTTACCTCTGTCAAAAGTATATAATTCAGCAATTATAGAGTTTTCACTATACCTACTTTTGCTAACTAAAAAACCTTGATCAATCCAATTCATATTTTTTTCAATTTATATTTTTTAGACATTCGATAGCAGCATTTTGCTCAGCATCTTTTTTTGATTTACCTGATGATATAAAAAATTTAGTATTAGGAAGCTTAACTCCCACTTTAAAAATAGGCTTATGACGTGGACCAGTATTAGAAATTATTTTATAGGTTGGTAATTTTTTAAATTTTTTTAAAGCTAGTTCTTGAAGTTTTGTTTTTGCATCAATTTGAGTAACAACACTTTTTTCAATATGACTACCCCAAAGTTTTAAGATAACT
>JACWDH010000020.1 GCA_014654235.1 Pelagibacterales bacterium SAG-MED10
ATGTGGTTCAAGTTTTGTACTTGATATATCAATACATTTTGGCCACTCAGATAATTTTTTTAAAATTTTAATTTCATCTTCAGAATATTCAAAATTAAAATTATTAGTTTCAATTTTTTTAGGTAGTTTTTTCCATTTTTCATCTAAAGAAAATCCATAATGTTTTGCTAAAGATGATAAAGTTTGTGCATAATATAAGGTTGTTGATTTTGCCCAAGGTTCAATTGCACCGTCGGCTAAACTTTTCCTTTCATCAGGTACAACAAGGTTTGGATCAACATTTAATTTCATACCAATACCTTCACATTCTTCACAAGCACCGTAAGGACTGTTAAATGAAAATAATCTTGGCTCTATTTCCTCGATAGTAAATCCACTTTCAGGACACGCAAACTTTGTTGAGTAAATTAATTTTTCAACTTTTCGATGTTTTTGAGGTAATGTTTCATCTTCATACTCAACAAAAACTAGCCCGTTTGCAAGATTTACAGCTGTTTCAACACTTTCAGCCAATCTATTTCCCAACTTTGAATTTAAAACAATTCTATCAACTAAAACTGAAATATCATGTTTAAGTTTTTTGTCTAAGTTAGGAGATTTATCAATATCATATAAAATATTATCAATTTTAATTTTTCTAAAACCTCTTCGCTTATAACTTAAAATATCTTTTCTATATTCACCTTTACGTCCTCTAACAACAGGTGCATATATATAAATTGTAGATTTTTTTGGAAGTTTTTTAATTAAATCTACTATTTGAGTTATGGTTTGTGATGTTATTGGTTTACCAGTAAATGGAGAGTAGGGAATACCTGCTCTTGCATAGAGTACACGCATATAGTCATAAATCTCAGTAACAGTAGCAACTGTAGATCTTGGATTTTTTGAAGTATTTTTTTGTTCAATGGCAATTGCAGGACTTAATCCTTCGATAAGATCAACATTTGGTTTTTTCATTTTGTCCAAAAATTGTCTTGCATATGCTGATAAACTTTCCACGTATCTTCTTTGGCCCTCAGCATAGATAGTATCAAATGCTAAAGAAGATTTTCCTGACCCTGAGAGACCTGTAATTACAACAAATTTATCTTTTGGAATCTCAACAGAAACATTCTTCAAATTATGTTCTTTAGCACCCTTAATAACTATCTTTTTCATCATAATTTTTGTTGCTTTGACTTAATAAAATTAATATTCAGAAGAATTGTGGTATAAATCTATTTAATTAAATAAACAAATATTAAAATATTATGGCTGGAAGTTTAAATAAAGTGTTATTAATTGGTCGTTTGGGCGCAGACCCTGAAATCAAACAAATGGTAAATGGTAAGAGTGTAGCGAGATTAAGTCTTGCAACTAGTCAGTCTTGGAAAGATAAAAATACAGGTGAGAAAAAGGAAAAAACAGAATGGCACCGTATAGTTGTATTTAATGAAGGTCTTGTTAATGTTGTTCAACAGTATCTAAAAAAAGGTGCACAAATTTATGTAGAGGGTCAAATTACAACAAGGAAATGGAAGGATGAACAATCTGGTCAGGATAAATACTCTACTGAAATTGTTATCCAAGGATACAATTCTTCATTAACAATGTTAGGTGGTGGCAATAGCGGTGGAGGTATTCAAAACGATCCTAATCCACAAAATAATATGGAAGACTCTTCTCAAGTCCCTAACGACATGGATGACGAAATTCCATTTTAGTGTCTATGCAAAAATCTGAAGAAACAAAAGACAACAATATTAAATTAATCTCAATGCATGATGAGATGAGCTCATCATATCTTTCATACGCTATGAGTGTAATTGTAAGTCGTGCTCTTCCAGATATCAGAGACGGACTTAAACCTGTTCACCGAAGAATTTTATACGCAATGTATAAAGGTGGTTATGATTGGTCAAAACAATTTAGAAAATCTGCAAGAATAGTTGGTGATGTAATTGGTAAATATCACCCACATGGTGATCAATCTGTTTATGATGCTCTTGTTAGAATGGTACAAGATTTTTCAATGAGCCTGCCTTTGGTGCAAGGTCAAGGAAACTTCGGTTCAATTGATGGAGATCCAGCTGCTGCTATGAGATATACTGAAACACGTTTATCAAAAGTTTCACAATTTTTAATTGATGATATTGAGAAAAATACTGTTTCTTATAAAAGTAATTATGATGAAACTGAAAAAGAACCAAGTGTCTTACCAGCTCAATTTCCAAATTTATTAGTAAACGGCGCTGGTGGTATTGCAGTTGGTATGGCAACTAGTATTCCTCCACATAATTTAGGTGAAATAATCGACGGAACTTTGGCACTTATCGCTGACAAAGACATTAAAATTAAAGAGTTAATGAAACATATTCCTGGACCAGATTTTCCAACAGGAGGTGTGATAATTGGTAAAGATATTATTAAACAAGGTTATAACAACGGAAGAGGTTCTTTTAAAATTAGAGGTGAAGTCTCAATAGAACAGCAAAAAAATGGTCGTGAAAGACTAGTGATTACCTCCATACCATATCAGGTAAATAAATCAGTTTTAAACGAAAGAATTGCTCAGCTCGTTAGAGAAAAAAAAATTGAAGGAATAAAAGATATCAGAGACGAGTCAAATAGAGAGGGAATTAGAGTTGCTATTGATCTAAGAAATGGTGTTGAACCAGAAACTATTAAAAGACAACTATACAAGAATACTCAAATTGAAAGCTCTTTTGGATTTAACACTCTAGCTATTGTTGAGGGTAAACCTAAAACGTGCACACTTAAAGATTTTTTAGCAAACTTTTTATCTTTCAGAGAAGATGTTGTAATTAAAAAAACAAAATTTGATTTACAAAAAGCAGAAGAGCGAGCACATATCTTAATAGGGCTATCAGTTTCTGTGGAAAATTTAGATAAAATTATAAAAATAATTCGATCCTCAAAAACACCTGATGATGCTAAAGGATCTATATTAAAAACTAAGTGGAAAATTAATAAATCTCAAAAATTAATCTCCTTGGTTGAAGGCAAAAAAGGCAAAAACTTATATTCTTTATCCGAGCCCCAAGTTCTAGCTATTCTAGAATTAAGATTACAAAAATTAACTGCACTTGGAATAAATGAAATTGAAGTTGAAATAAAAAAACTAGCAGAACTGATTGCAAACTTTAAAAAAATCATATCTTCCAAAAAAGAATTACTAAAAGTGATAGGTGAAGAGCTTAGAAATATAAAAGAAAAATTTGCAGTACCAAGAAGAACTAAAATAATCGATGCAGTTTTAAATTACGATATTGAAGAAACAATTCAAAAACAATCTGTAATTATTACAGTGACACTTCAAGGATATATTAAAAGAGGTTCATTGGACGGTGTTAAAAAACAAAAAAGAGGTGGTAAAGGTAAATCAGGAATAACAACTAGAGACCAAGACTCTGTAATACAAACCTTATCTGTAAATACACATACTTCAGTCTTGTTTTTTTCTACAGAAGGGTTGGTTTACAAGGTTAAAGCTTGGAAAATACCCGAAGGATCATCTACATCAAAGGGTAAATCCTTATTTAATATTTTACCTTTGAAGAGCCATCAAGCAATCAGCTCAATTATGCCAATGCCTGAAGATGAAACAGAATCTAAAAATTATCAGATAATCTTTGCTACAGCTCTCGGTAAAGTTAGAAAAAATAGTTTAGATGATTTTTCATCTATTAATGCCTCTGGGAAAATTGCGATGAAACTAGATAATAACGACAAGATAGTAGGGGTTAAAATTTGCGAAGATGATCAAGACGTAATTTTAAGTACAAAATTTGGTAAATGTATACGATTTGAAGCAAAAAAATTAAGAGTTTTTAAAGGAAGATCTTCAAAAGGTATTAAGGGAATTGAATTAGCACCAAATGATCAAATAGTTTCTTTATCTGTTATTGATAGTGACAAAATCAAAAAAAATGGAAAAAAATCTAAAGATGAAAAATATGAATTAAATGCAAAAGAAAAATTTGTTTTATCAATAAGTGAAAATGGATTTGGTAAAAAAACCTCTCATTTTGACTACAGAGTAACAAACAGGGGAGGTAAAGGTATAATTGGAATTGTAAATTCACCAAGGAATGGAAACATTACATCCTCATTCCCTGTTAATGAGGGTGACGAAATTTTGATATCAACTAACAAAGGTAGAGTTATAAGAGTTGCTGTTAAAGAAATCAGAACTGCTGGTAGAAATACACAAGGTGTAAGGATTATTAAATTATCTGGTGAGGAAAAAGTTGTGTCTGCTATTAAAATAGATGATAACTTGATTTAATTTAATGAGCAAAATAGCAATATACCCAGGCACATTTGATCCAATCACCTATGGTCACATAGATGTAATAAAAAAAGCCTTAAAATTATTTGATAAGATTGTTGTTGGTGTATCTGATGTTAGCAGTAAAAATTATCTTTTTAGTTCTGAGGAGAGAATTGAGATACTAAACAAAGCTCTATTTAAGGATTTAAAACTTAATAAAAAAAAAATTATAGTTGTATCTTTTAGCTCATTAACCACCGATTTGTGCAAAAAATATAAATCAAATATTATCTTAAGGGGATTAAGAGCTGTGTCCGATTTTGAGTACGAATTCCAATTAGCTGGAATGAATAGAAAATTAAATCAAAATATCGAAACTATTTTTTTAATGTCAGATGTTGAAAATCAAATAATCTCTTCCAGATTTGTTAAAGAGATTGTAAAATTAAATGGTGATATTAAGAAATTTACTACTAAAAGTACTATCAAATCTTTAAAAGAAAAATATGAATAAAATTTTAATTAATCTATTTATTTTATTTTTTTTTATTACCAATCAATCAATAGCTGAGGAGAATATAATGATTTTAAAATTAAAAGATGGAGATGTAAAAATAGAGTTATTTGAAGATGTGGCTCCAAATCATGTCAAAAGAATTAAAGAACTAGCAAACGATGGCAAATACGATAACGTTGTTTTTCACAGAGTTATTGATGGATTTATGGCTCAAACTGGTGACGTTAAGTTTGGTAATTCAGAGTCTAAAGATTTTGATTTAAGAAGAGCTGGAATGGGAGGATCTGATTTACCAGATTTGAAGCAAGAATTTAGTAGTTTACCCCATGATAGAGGAACTTTATCAATGGCTAGATCTTCAGATCCAAATAGTGCAAATAGTCAATTTTTTATATGTTTTAAACCAGCACCTTTTTTAGACAGACAATATACTGTTTTTGGTAAAGTAGTTGAAGGAATGGATTTAGTGGACAAAATTAAAAGAGGTGATGAAAGTAATAATGGATCTGTATCAGATCCAGATAAGATCATAAGCTTTAAATCACAATAATCTATTGGATGGCATTAAAAAATTTTGCCTTTAAAGTTCTAAAAAAAGATAAGTTTGCTAGATCAGGTCTTATAGAAACACATCGTGGTAGTATAAACACACCAGCCTTTATGCCTGTTGGTACACAAGCAACTGTAAAAGCTTGTACAATTGATGACATAAAAAAAACTGGTTCTCAGATACTTTTGTCTAACACTTACCATCTTATGATTAGACCAGGTGTTGAACGAATTAAATCTGCAGGTGGACTCCATAAATTTATGAATTGTGATTTACCAATTTTAACAGACTCTGGCGGATTTCAAGTAATGTCTCTTTCGAGATTAAATAAAATTGATCGTGAAAAAGGAGCCATCTTTAATTCTCATGTGGACGGTAAAAAATTCTATTTAAGCCCTGAAGAAAGTATAAGAGTTCAACTAGGGTTAAATTCAGATATCGTTATGATTATGGATGAGTGCCCAAAAAAAACTATCGATTATGATTTAATAAAAAAATCTATGGATCTATCTTTGTATTGGGCAGAAAGATCAAAAAAGGCATTTGGTATAAATCCACATAAAGGTCTATTTGGTATTGTACAAGGAGGGTTATTTAAGGATTTACGAATAAAGTCATTAAATGAATTAATGAATATAGGTTTTGATGGCTATGCATTAGGAGGACTTGCTGTTGGTGAAACTCAACAAGAAATGTTTTCAGTTTTAGATGATGTAAAAGAATATCTACCAGATGATAAACCCCATTATTTGATGGGCGTTGGTACGCCGTCTGATATTCTTGGAGCTGTGAAACGTGGTATTGATATGTTCGATTGTGTTCTACCTACTAGATCTGGAAGAACTGGACTTGCTTTTACTTGGGAAGGAAGAATAAATATTAAAAATAACAAATATCAAAATGATAATACACCTTTAGATTCTAATTGTGATAATTTAAATCTTAATAAATATTCTAAAAATTACCTAAACCATCTTTTTAATACAAATGAAATACTGGCATCAATGCTATTAACGCTTCACAATATCAATTTTTATCAAGAATTAATGTCTTCTATTAGAGATAATATAGAGACAGGTACGTTCGATAAATTTCATGATAAATACATAGATAAGTTGTAGTAGAATTAAATATTTGCCTAAATTGACATTTGAAAAAATAAAATAAATCTGTATATAACAATCATTCAGTTTGAATAAATTGTGGGCCCTTAGCTCAGTTGGTAGAGCAATTCCCTTTTAAGGAATGGGTCGATGGTTCGAGTCCATCAGGGCTCACCATATTTCATCTAAACTGTCTTAATTGGTGGATAATCTAAAATCACCTCGTTCATTTTTTCATTTAAATCTTTGATTCTATTATCAGAAGAAGGGTGGGTGCTCATAAATTCAGGTGGTTCTTTTCCTTTATTTAGTTTTTTCATTCTTTCCCAAATTTTAACTGTCTCTCTAATGTCATAACCAGATAGAGATGAAAATATCATACCTAAATAGTCTGCTTCACTCTCTTGTTTTCTATTAAAAGGATTTAAAATTCCCAATTGAGCCAATAAACCAACAGTGTTCATACCTGTTGTCCTATTGATATCTGAAAGTACACCACCAGAGGCAATATCAATTATTCTTGTTCCTACATTTAGTAAAGTTCCTCTGCTAGCTCTTTCAACCGAATGTTTTGCAACAGCATGGGCAATCTCATGACCCATAACAGCAGCTAAACCATCGGTATTTTTTGTTGCTTCAAGAATACCTGTGTATACAGCAATTTTTCCACCAGGCATACACCAGGCATTTCTAACTTTTTTTTTATCTATTAAAATATATTCCCAATCAAAATTAGCAGTAGGATCGTTTAAACCTTCTCGATCAAAATATTCAGATATAGAATTTTCCATTTTACTTCCGATTTGTTTGATTTCATTAAGAGTTTTTTTATCGTCACTCATGTTTTCTTTTTCTTTAATTTTTTCATAAATTTGAGCTGCTTGAGCATTTAGCTTAGCTTCAGAAACTATTTTTAATTGCTTTCTTTCAGTAATCGGTGCGGTAGTACAAGAGGGCAAGAAATATCCACAACAACTGCAACCAACATAAGATAAAAATTTTCTTCTATTCATAACTGTATAAAATTGATAATATTACAATATCATGAATCTTAATAATAAAATTTTAATTGTTTTATTTATCATTGCAATTATTTTTGTTATTTACGCAAGTTATAATTAGATATATGGCAAAAAAAAATTCAAAAAAATCACTATCTCTAACATTAAGAAACTATTTTATAGCTGGTGTAGTTGTTTTAATACCAATTGGTTTTACCTTATATCTTAGTAAAATTCTTATTGGTGTTTCATCAAATTTAATACCAGCAAATATTAATCCTAATAGTTATTTACCGTTTAATATACCTGGTGTTGAAATAATTATTTCAATTATATTTATTACTTTTGTTGGTGGTTTGTCACTTTCTTTTTTTGGAAGAAGAATTTTAAAATTAATTGACGATCTATTTAAAAGAATTCCTTTTTTAAGAACTGTTTATTCAGCAATAGTTCAAATGACTGAAACATTTTCAAAAAAAGACAACGGCCAAAAAAGTGTCGTATTAATTGAATATCCTAGAAAGGGAGTTTGGGCTGTTGGTTTTGCAACTAAAGAAAATACTGGAGAGATGGCTCAGAAAACTAATAAGAAACTAATTAATGTTTTTGTTCCCACAACTCCAAATCCTACAAGTGGTTTTTTATTAATGTTTCCAGTTGAAGATGTTATTTATTTAAATATGTCATTTGAAGAGGCCTCTAAATTTATAGTATCTGCTGGTACTTCAACAAAGTCTTAAGCAATATCATTGATAATATCTGCTCTATCGTAAAGCTTAATCAGTGGCTTAAACTTGCTAATATCTTCGTTGGTTTGTTCAATTCTTTTAATTTCTTTTTCAGCAAGTAAAAAAAGATCACTATTATGAACAGGGTCCGCTAATTTAAAATTTTTAATACCACTTTGTTTAAAACCAAGTAGGTCTCCAAAACCTCTAATTTTCATATCTTCTTCAGATATAAAAAAACCATCATTACTTTGTTTTAAGATATTAATTCTTTTTTTTGCATTTTCAGATAAATTTGACTTAAACATTAATATACATGTTGAATCTTTATCTCCTCGACCAACACGACCTCTAAGCTGATGTAGCTGTGATAAACCAAATTTGTTTGCATTTTCAATAATTATTACGTTTGCATTGGGAAAGTCTATTCCAACTTCAATAATTGTTGTGGAAACTAAAATTTGGAATTTATTTTTTTGAAAATTATTTAATATTTTCTCTTTTTCATTTATTTCAGTTTTGCCATGTAATAATAAAACCTGATTTGGAAATAATTTTTTTAAAAATTCAAATTTGTTTACAGCAGAAGTGTGATCTAATTTTTTAGACTCTTCTATTAAAGGACATACCCAAAAAATTTGATTTCCTGAATTTATTTCTTTTTTAATAAATTTAAGAACATCATCAATTTTACTCTCTAATTTACTATATGTTTTAATTGGTTTTCTTGATTTAGGTTTTTCTTTTATTATTGATAAATCCATATCACCATACATTGTCATGGTTAATGTTCGTGGTATTGGTGTAGCTGTCATTAATAAAACATCACAATCATCACCACCTTTATCTGATAACTTTTTTCTTTGATTAACTCCAAACTTATGCTGTTCATCGATAATAATTAATCCAAGTTTTTTATAGCTAACTTTTTTTTGAAATATTGCGTGAGTTCCAAATATAATATCTATTTTATTATTTTTTAATTTCTCTAAAATTATTTTTTTATTTTTATAATCAGATTTTCCTGAAATTAATTCAATTTTTTTACTTGCAGGAAAAATTTCTTTTGCTAAATTATAATGCTGTCGAGCTAATATTTCTGTTGGAGCCATAAAAGCAACTTGGTAGCCAGAATTAATGGTATTGTAAGCTGATAGAAGTGCAATAATTGTTTTACCACTTCCAACATCACCTTGTAAAAGTCTAAACATTTTAGTCGATGTACTTAAGTCTTTATTAATTTCTTTTAGGGAATTTACTTGGTCATTTGTTAAAGAAAAACTTAACTTATTTATTAAATTATTTTGTAAATTAAAATTTATTTTTTTTCTTTTTTTTTTTATTTTTTTAATTTTTTTCCTTATTTCAGAATTTACTAAAAAAGTTGAAAAAATTTCATCATAAGCAAGCCTCTGATAAAAGTTATCTCTATATTTCCCAATATTCTCTGGTTTATGAAGTTCTACAATGGAATTATTCCAACTTAAATTTCCAAATTTCTCAACAATTTGATTAGAATGCCACTCATCTAATTCAGGTAGTTCACTAATAATTTGGTCAATAATTTTATTATAAACTTTTTCAGATATTCCTTCGGTTAAAGAGTACTGATTATGTACTTGTTTTATTATAGAAGAGTCTTCAGATATATATTTTGGGTTTGTTAATTGATATTTGTTTTTAAAATAACTTATTTTTCCACTTATAGTTATTTCCTTACCTAGCGGGAGAATTTTTTTTACATATCCTTCGTAACTATTAAAAAAAACACAGTCTAATTTTCCAGAGTCATCTGAACAAATAACTCTATTTGGTAAATTTCTTATTCTAGGAAATAAATATTTTTGAGGTGTAACTGTAACAGTTTGATTCTCGCCAATTTTAAGATCTTTTATTTTTGATGACAAGCTTCTATCCGTATAAGATTTTGGAAGTTTCCACAAAAGATCAAATAAATTATTAATATTTTTCTTTTTAAGTAAATTAGTTGTTTTAACTCCGACCCCTTTTAATGCTGTTAAATCTGATAATAAATATTTATAATTACTTTTAATATTCATATTAAGTTAATATATTCTAATAATGACCATCAACATAGATGAATTAAAAAAAAAAATTATTTATAGATCAAATTATCGTGGTACGAAAGAAATGGATAAACTTTTGGGGACATTTACAAAAAAAAATATTAATTATTTGAATTATGAAGACTTAATTGATTTAGAAAAATTACTAAATATTGACGACACAAATTTGTATAATTTTTATACCGGTGCTGAAACAGATTTTGAAATAGAATATAATAAAGTAAATTTACTTTTTAAAAATTTTAAATATTAAAAAATGGCGGAGAGACTGGGATTCGAACCCAGGAAAGAGTTGCCCCTTTGCCGGTTTTCAAGACCGGTGCTTTCAACCGCTCAGCCATCTCTCCGTTCGCAAGGTTTTATAATTATAATTATTTAATTCAACCTTAAAATAGTCTATTAAAACTAATAACGACTAATTCCATTAAATCTTATGAATAAAGAATTCAATAAGGGGTTACTACTAGCTGGTTCTGGCTCATTTTGGTGGGGATTTATCGGTGTTATTTATTTTAAATCTATCACTTATATTGGTCACATAGAACTTGTTGTTCATAGATGCCTTTGGTCGACTTTTACTTTGATAATTACAACTTTTTTTTTTTCTAAATGGCATATTTTTTTTAAAATTATAAAAAATAAAAAAAATTTAATTTATCTTTTTTTTTCAGGTAGCTTGATTTTTATTAATTGGGCAGCATGGATTTATGCAATAGCAACCAATAGAATAATTGATGCTAGCTTTGGCTATTTTATAATGCCAATTCTTAGCGTAATGCTAGGGTATATTTTTTTTAAAGAAGTTCTTAACAAGAAAAGAATTTTTTCAATTATATTAGTTATATTGTCTATTCTTTACTTAATTATAATGAGTTATAATTCTTTACCTTGGTTAGGTTTGGTCGTAGCGTTTAGTTGGGGTTTTTATAATCTTTTTAGAAAAAAAATTAATGTTGATACTGATGTTGGTTTACTAATAGAGAGTTTATTTATATTGCCATTTGCTGTTGCAGCATTCTATTTAATATCAATTAATGGATTTAACGATTTTAAAATTGAAGACCCTCCAATGATGCTTTTCATTTTTTTGGCAGGACCAATGACTGTAATACCTCTTTTTTTATATGTAAGGGGTGTAGAGTTGTGTGGGCTAGGTCCAACAGGGATGATTTTTTATATAACTCCAACTTTACAATTTTTACTTGGCTTTTTTTACTACGATGAGGTTTTTTCATTTAATAAATTAGTTAGTTTTATTTTTATTTGGATTGCTGTAATTGTATATTTGAAAGATTTACATGAAAATAACTAACTATTTATTTATCATCCTGCTCACTTTTAACGTAAATGTTTATGCTGATATTAATACAGAGTTTGAAAATTGGAAAAAAAATTTTAAAAAAATAGCTCTTGCAAATAATATTTCTGGAAAAACTTTTGATAAAGTTATGTCTAATACGAAATTTCTTCCTAACGTAATTAAATATGATAGGTTTCAACCTGAATTTTATGAGGATACAAAAACTTATATTTCAAAAAGAACTTCTGACAAGAAAGTTTCTAAAGGATTATCATTTTATAAACAAAACTCAAATTTAATTAAATCAGTAGAAAATAAATTCAACGTAGAACAAGAATTGCTATTATCACTAATGGGTATTGAAACAAATTTTGGAACTTACGTTGGAAAAATGGATATTTTATCATCTCTTGCTACATTAAGTTTTGATCAAAGAAGGTCTGAGTTTTTCTCAAATGAACTATTAATACTTCTAAATCTCATTGAAAAACAGCAAGTTAACTATGAAACACTCTTTGGATCTTGGGCAGGAGCATTTGGTTTTTTTCAATTTATGCCCTCTACGATGAAAAACTATGCAATAGATTATGATAACAATGGTTCAATTGATTTAAAAGATAACAAAGATGCATATGCATCAGCTGGCAACTATTTAAATCAAATTGGTTGGAAAGCTGGTCAACCTTGTTTTAAGAGAGTTAATTTATCCAATGATATACCTAAAAAATATTTAAATGTTTCAGCTAAGAAACTACACAACAAACAAAAATTAAAATCATTCAGCAAATTTATTACAAACATAGATGATATTGAAAATAAATACGAAAATCTTCAAGTAGCTATAATCACGCCCGATAAAGATATAATACCTAATGCTGACACCTTAAATCCAGCCTTTATTGTTTTTGATAATTATGAAATTATATTACAATGGAACAGATCATTAAGATTTGCGTTAGCTGTTTGTACTTTAAAAGACAAATTTAAAAATGAACTTCAATAAAATTTTAACCATATTTTTGATTTTATTTTTAACAGCATGTCAGCAAATTGATGGTGATAGGAAAGTAATAAATTATTCTAATTATCTAAAATATAGTAATACGGGTTTTACACTAGTTTATAACGAACAACTTAAAAAAGATAATAAAATATCAAAAAAAATTGATGATAGAGCTTTAATTATTTTTCATAAAAAAATTAAAAAAAATTCTTTTGTAAAAATTACCAATCCAGCAAATAATAAATCTATTATTGCTAAAGTTATTTCAAATAACGCTCAATTTTCTGACTTTTATAATTCAGTAATAACATCAAGAATTGCTAATGAGCTATCTATTGATTTAGATGAGCCTTATGTTGATCTTGTTCTAATTTCTGAAAATTCTACATTCATTGCAAAAAAAGCAAAAACATTTGATGAAGAAAAAAATGTTGCTGAAAAAGCACCTGTTGATGGCATTACCATTGACAATTTGGGTACTGATTTAAATAAAAAAAACAAACTAAAGAAAAATAATTTTTTATATTCAATTAAGATCGCTGATTTTTATTATAAAGACTCAGCAGAAAATATGATCTTGAGAATTAAAAATGAGACAAATTTGAAAAATCCATTAATAAAAAAACTATCGAAGACTAAATATAGGGTATTATTAGGACCATTTAGTGATATAAAAAAACTTGAACAATCATTTGATGAAATAAAGTTGTTAGAATTTGATAACCTAGAAATACTAAAAGATGCTTAATAGAATATTAATTTATATTTTTCTTAACTCATTTTTCTTCTCAATTTCTCATGCTAATTTTGACATAAAAGCAAGAACCGCAATACTGCAGGATTATTATTCAGGAGAAATTTTGTATGAAAAAGAACCAGATAGATCTATTTATCCAGCTTCAATGACTAAAATCATGACCTCAATCATTGCTTTTGATTTAATTAAATCAGGTGATTTGAGTTTAGATGAAAAATTTATTATTTCAGAAAAGGCGTGGAGATTGTCAACTGCTGGTTATTCCTCTATGTTTATTATGGTAGGAGACCAAGTTTCAGTGGAAAATTTGCTTAAAGGTATAATTGTTGCCTCAGGTAACGATGCTTGTATAGCTTTAGCAGAAGGAATAGCTGGCACTGAGGAAGAATTTGCTTTGTTAATGACAGCAAAAGCAAGAGAAATAGGTATGGAAAATACAAATTTTACAAATTCCTCAGGGATTAATGATCCTGATAACTATTCTACTGTCAGAGATATAATGATTATGTCTAGATATTTAATAGAAAAACATCCTGAGTTTTATAAAATGTTTGCGGAAAAGGAATTTACTTGGGATCGCACTGGTGGTGATCCAATTACTCAAGGTAACAGAAATCCTCTACTATATAAAAATCTTGGAGCAGATGGGATTAAAACTGGATATCTTGCTGTTGAAAAATATTCTTTAGCATCATCTATAGAGAGAAACGGTAGGCGACTGATAGCAGTAGGAAGTGGTTTTAATACAAAAAATGCAAGATCTAAAGAAAGCACAAAGCTTTTAACATACGGTTTAACTAACTATGATTTAGTTGAAATAGCAAAATCAAATAAACCTTTTCAAAAAATTAATGTCTGGCTTGGTAAACAAGACACAGTAGATGCTTATACTGATCAAGATATTTATAAAATTATCAAAAAAGCTAAAAAAAAATTACTGAAAGTTTCTGTCAAATATGAAGGACCAGTAGAAGCTCCAATTCAAAAAAACCAGAAAATAGCAACATTAAGAGTAGTATACGACCAAGAATTAGTTGGTGAATAT
>JACWDH010000021.1 GCA_014654235.1 Pelagibacterales bacterium SAG-MED10
TTCTTGTTTTAGCTTTTTCTTCAAAATTTTTTTTATTTTTTTTGGCTTCTTCTTCAGGCATTCCTTGAGAAAGTATTTTAACTTCCTCTTCAATTAGATTTTCAGGTACTTCCTCTACTTTAATTTTTTCAATTTCTTTTAAAATTTGATTTTTTGACAATTGATCTAAAGAGTTTTTGAACTCATCATTTATTTGTCTAGAAATTAAGTTTTTAAGATCTTTTAAATCTTTTGCGCCTAGATTTTTTGCAAAATTGTCATCTATTTTAACTTCTTCGGGTTGCTTTACATTTAGAATTTTACAAGCGAAACTAGCTTTTTTATTCACTAGCTCTTTTTCTGGAAAATTTTCTGGTAATGTGGCTTCAACAATTCTATCTTCGTCTTTTTTAACTCCAATTAATTGTTTATCAAAACCTTTAAGAAACAAATCTTTTCCTAGAGTTAATTGAGTATTTTTTCCTTCACTTCCTTTAAACTCCTTACCATCCACTGTGGCTTTATAATCTAGAATAACTAAGTCACCTTCTTTAGCTTTTGTCTCAGGTTTTGAGTCTTTGAAATTTGGTTGATTTTTAGCTATTTCTTTTATTCTATTATCAGTTTCAATTTCATCTATCTTAACTGAGTATTGATCAAACTTTATATTTTCTAAGGATTTGATATCAACTTTAGGTAATTCAGTAACTGATAACACATATTCCAATTCTTTATCTTCACCATAAGTTTTTAAATCTAATTTTGGTTGGCCGGCTGGTTTTATTTTGTTTTCTTCTAAAGCTTTTGTTGAGGTATCTTTTAAAACTTTGTCTAATACTTCACCAAATACCGCTTTACCGAACTGTCTTTTTAAGACTTCTTTTGGCACTTTTCCTGGACGAAAACCTTTTAGATTTATAGTACCTTTGATTTCTTCATACTTTTCATCCATATAAGAGCTCATAGTCTCTTTATCGATTAAAATTTTGAGATCTTTGTTTAAACCTTTTTTATTTTCTACTGTGACTTTCATAATAATTTAATGGTAGGGCGAAAAGGACTCGAACCTTCACATCCGAAAATATTGGTTCCTAAGACCAACGCGTCTACCAATTCCGCCATCGCCCCACAAATTACGAGATTTTATATATTATTGAAACTATTTGTCCAATGACAAATATTAAAAAATTATCTATTTATCTAATTAATTTTATATAAACTTAATAAAATGATAGTTTCACCATGTATAAGTATTTGTAAAACTGATCCTTCAACAGGGTATTGTTATGGTTGTGGAAGAAGCAATGAAGAAAAACAAGTATGGAAGAAAGAGGATACATCTGATGATTGGAAAAAAAATAATCTAGAGTCCATAAAGAAAAGATTGACCGGCTGGCAGCTTGAAAGCTTCAATGAGTCTTATGAATACAAGATAAACAAT
Source organism: Pelagibacterales bacterium SAG-MED10 (assembly GCA_014654235.1). Lineage (GTDB taxonomy): Bacteria > Pseudomonadota > Alphaproteobacteria > Pelagibacterales > Pelagibacteraceae > Pelagibacter. The sequence goes on from JACWDH010000021.1 coordinate 1,421, forward strand.
GGAATGTCTTTATTTAAAAAAAATCAAATTAAAGAATAAAGATTTATATGAGTAAAGTAAAATTAATTAGTATTATTTATGCTATAGGAATAATTATTGGTGCTCTTTTTTTTGAGGTATGGGCTGCAGAGACATCATTCATTAAAACTATTGGTGTTTTTATATGGACAATCATATTTTTAATCGCATTATTTTTTGCTGATAAAAATGAAAAAAAATAATTTAAGAATATTTTTTTTAATATTTTCAATTTTAATATTAAGTCTTACCAAAACTTATTCTGAAATAATTGTATTAAGTAAGTGCGATCATAAAGAGGATGAATTTTTAAAAAATGAATACATCTTAAATCTTAATGAATTACTTATGACTAGAAATTATGTTTACACTGAAAAAACTTATCAGAAATATAGAATTACTGATCTTAGTGTTAAAAAATCCAACACTTATGTAAGAAATATTTACGAAGAAAATGGTAAAATTTTTACCTTAAAGCATGGCTATCCTCAGTTCTATACTCAAATATTATTTTACAAAGAAAAACCAGAAATATTTATGAAGTCGGTTTTAAATGATATTGAAGGTATTTCAAAAATATCAACTTGTAAAAAAATTGAGAAATTTGATAATCAAAGTTAGTCTTTCAATTTATCTTTATTTTTTTTATTCATTGAATTTTTTTTCTTTAAGTTAAATCTACTATTAGTGATATTAGACCGATGTTTAGCAAATGCTTGTTTTTGTGCTTGTCGCATTGCTCTTTTAGAGGACATAAAATTAATTTAATACTCTATTTCTAAAGTATCAATGATTTTTAAATTTTTATCTGAAATTACTATTTCGCCTGAAGATGAAGGGTAATCAAATATCTCAGATATTACAACATAATGAGTTACAAGAACCATATTAGTTTTTTTATCCCAATCAGATAAAAATTTTTGGAAATCTCTAATTTGTTCATTTTTATTATGTGCAAATTTAGAACTAAAAAAAGAGTTTAAAAAACTTTTTGTTTTGAAATTTTTGAATGCTAAAGAGGCTGTTTCTTTGCACCTACACCATTCACTTGAATATACATCTTCTATTTTAATCCTATTTTCTGTAAAAAAATTACCGATTTTTCTAGACTGAATTCTTCCACTTTCACTGAGATTTCTTTGAGTTGAGCAGTCATCAATATTAAAATTTTCAGGGTCGCCCCCTCCAGGTGCATAAGCATGCCTTATAAATATTAACTTCCCTCCTACTTTTAAGTTTTCAATTATATTTTTTTTTGAATCTGCTTTCACAGGCGAGGCTAAAGATATAAATATTATTAAAATAATTTTTAAAAATTTCATTAATGAATATTAAATTTAAAAAACTTAATAAGACAATTATAAATTGCAAAAAATGTGGGAGATTGACTGATTTTATTAAAAAAATTTCAACAGAAAAAAGAAAACAAAATATAAATGAAAACTATTGGGGAAAGCCTGTAACAGGATTTGGGGATGTAAATGCTAAACTTTTGATTTTAGGATTAGCTCCAGCAGCTCATGGAGGAACTAGAACCGGTAGAGCATTTACTGGAGATAAATCTAGTGATTTTTTATTTAGGTGTTTATATAAAACAAAAATTTCTAATCATCCATATTCAATTAATTTAAAAGATGGGTTAAAATTAAAATCAACATACATTACTAATATCCTTAAATGTGTGCCACCAGGTGACAAACCAACATCAGAAGAATTAAATAATTGTTCAGGATATTTTAATTCAGAAGTATCAAATCTTAAAAGTTTAAAAACAATAGTAACACTCGGTAAAGTTGCTTTTGATAATTGTATAAAATTTTACCAAAAAAATTATAATTTTTCTGAAAGATTAAAATTTATTCACGGTAAAATTTACCTTTTGCCAAATGATATTAAATTAATTTCCTGCTACCATCCTAGTCCAAGAAATGTAAATACAAAGTTAATTTCGGAAAAAATGATGATTGTATTATTTAAAAAAGCAAAAAAAATTGCTGCTATTTAATTTTTAGAGATAAATGGTTCAAATTTATCAATTATTAATTGGGGAATTTTTACAGGTTTTACTTTTTCATTTACGAAAACCAAATGTACCTTTGCATCAACTATAATAGTCTTATTCTTAATAATTATTTGTTTCATTATAAAAGAAGTTTTTGTAATTGAAGTTATATTTGACTTAATATTTAATATGTCTTCTAAATATGCTGATTTTTTATAATCAACATTACATGATTTGACAATAATCAGTGCTCCAAAGTCATCTTTAATTTTTTGATTACTTAAATCTATTTTTACTAGAGCCTCTGTTCTGGCTCTTTCTAGATATTTCAAATAGTTTGCATAATACACGACACCTCCTGCATCAGTATCTTCATAATATACTTTGATGTTATGGTTAAAAATTTTAGTCATTAAAATATATTATCAAAAAAATTTAGAATTAAATACAAACTAAGATATAAGTGTAGCGATGAAAGTATACATTATCTGGTTAATTGGGGTTGTTGTTTGGAATTTTGGTTTTCCAAAAGCTCTGCCAATAGAAGATGTAATAGCAGCTATCTTGTTATCTTTTCTAAGTATGGGTTTAAATAAATATTTAAAACTTTAATCTTCTGAAAAATAAATATTTTGATAATACGCAACAGATTTTAATTTTGAATTATCTGTGTCTGACATTATGGCTAATCCATCAAGCTCATCGACATTTAAGTCATGAAAATTTTTAAAATCTTCTTTTACATTTGCTTTTACAGTAACCCATTTATTTAAATTTTCTTTTGTGGTAGATAGCACATTATCTATTGATTTTTTAGTATAGGGACTTGGCCAATTTTCACCAACCTCAACATTACTAGAAAAAACATAATTTATGGCCCGGTTTGACAATGGTGTTGCTCCTGTTTTTTTAACAGCAAAAACTCTTGCAGCAAAATCGTGACCTTTTTTAGTTTTTTCGTTAATACCTGATAAATCTTGCTCAATTTTCCACGTAATATTGATAAATGGGGTTTTGTTTAAATCAATTTTAATTTCTTTTCCTAAACCAGATCCAGCATTTTCTGCAACTGCTTTTAAATAGTTACCATTTTCATTGGATCCAATAGAATAAACTGTTTTATTGTCTGCCCCTCTTACTTTTCTTACTTTCAATTGTGATAGTTCGGTTTTACTAAACTCAAATACTTTTACCGACTCTGCAAAAGAGAATTTAGAAAATATTAGGAGACTGAATAATAAAATTATAAATTTAAACACAACTGTTTTTATAATTATTTTTTTCGTAAATACAATATTCAGTCACATTTTTAACACTCTTGTTACAATATTTAATCTTATATCTAATCCATGAGAACAATTTCAATTTTTATACTTCTAATTTATTGGTCAGTAATAATCCTAGCGCCAGTAATGAGTAAGAATTTAAAAAATACCAGCAATAATTATCAAGTATCTAAGCAATAGACCTATTAATACGTTGATCTGCCACCACTAATATCAAAGACAGCGGCAGTAGAAAAAGTATTTTCGGATGAAGAAAGCCAACAAATCAGTGATGTAAACTCATGTATTTCGAGAAATCTACCTCTTGGAACCTTTGAAAGCATTCTTTGAACATGTTCTTTGCTCATTTGATCTAAAATTCTTGTTTTAGCTCCAGCAGGAGTTACAGCGTTAACTGCAATATTTTTATCCGCCAATTCCTTTCCTAAAGATTTAGTGAGCCCAATAGCACCTGCTTTTCCTGCACTGTAAGCACTAGCATTTGCATTTCCATCTTTTCCTGCTACTGATGCAACATTGACTATTCTGCCATAATTATTGATGATCATACTCGGCACAATTGCTCTGCAACAATTGAAGGTTCCCATTAAGTTAATTTGAATAATTTTATTCCACATTTCAACGTCATATTTCCAAAGAGGTTCCGTTGGGCCTGTTATTCCTGCATTATTAATTAAAATATCAATTTTATTTTTTGTTGTTATTTCATCAACAATTTTTTCAATCTCAGCATAATTTGAAACATCAATTACACAATATTTTAAATTAGGGTCATTTATTTTGTCAGCAACAATTTTGAGAAGTTTTTCGTCTATATCCCAAATATAAACTTTACATCCAGAGTCTAAAAATCTTTTTGCAATGTCTAAACCAAAGCCTTGGGCTCCACCTGTAATTACAGCAGTTTGATCTTTAAAATCAAATTTGTGCATATTGATTATTTTTTAGCTAATAAATAGTACGTTACCCAGGAAGTAAATGCACCAATAATCCATGCATAAGATTGGAGGAACATCAAATTACCATTCCATATTGTCGAAGCTGAAAAAATAAATCCTAAAATTATTGAATAAGCCCCTTTGATATGCCATCCACGTGAGTAATAATAAATACTTTGAGTTTCTACCGAGTAAAGATCTTTATTACTCAAAGTTTGATTTTTTATCAAATAGTAGTCAGCAATTATAACTCCAAATAAAGGTCCAAAAAAACAACTGAATGTATCTATAAAGGATAAAACACCAATTTGACTTAAAACTGTTAGCCAAAATATCCCAACGATTAATCCTAGTATAGAAATGGTATAACTTGAACTTTTTAAATTTAACTTATTTGGAAGAAAATTAATAAGCGAATATTGAGAAGGAATATAGTTTGCCACTAAATTAGTCGATGCTGAGGAAATTATTATAAAGAAGAGAACAACTATTGTAATTTGTAAATTATCAAATTTACCAATTATATCGGTTGGATTTGTAAAAATCCTATTCATATCTTGAAATTTTTGATTTAAAAAAACATCTGAACCAACAACAATTGCGATAGAAAAGAACGAAAAAATAATTAAGTTCAGAATTAAGCTTAAGTTTCCTTTATTTAAGTCTTCCTTATTTTTCACATATCTTGAAAAATCTCCGAAACTTACAATGATAATTGAAAAGTAGGCAAAAATTGTGCCTGCAACCGTTAGTAGTGGTAAAATATTATTTTTGTTTATCAGGTTTTCAAAATTTAAAATATTTGAAAATGCTTGAGTGGTAGTTTTAACGTCACTAAGAAAAACTGTTAGGAAGAATATTACCATTCCCACATATACTATTATTGCTGAATAATTGATTAGTTTTCTATTATATTGAATACCAATACTAAAAAGCATTGTTTGAAAAATTATCACCACTATAATCGAGAACCAATCAATTAAATTTAATCCAAGTAAAAAAGTTAAGAAAATTTCTTGATCAAGTAAAGTATTATCTATTGAAAAGATTAATATTCTAATGAGGTAAACTACTAATTTTGATAAAAAATATGTTTGAATACCAAAAAGAAAAATTCCAACTAAACTTCTTAATAATCCAAAAAACTTTGCACCATTGAATCCTAAAGAGGACCTTAAAAGTACTGAAAAAGGCAAGCCAAATTTTTGAGAAGGTCTACCTATCAAATTCGAAAAAATATAAACTAAAATTGATCCTAAAATTGATCCAAAAAATACAACGAAGGTATTAAGACTATATAATATATATAAAGAAGCGATCAGAGAGAAACCGATTACACTTTGTATGTTTACCGCCCAAAAACAAAAAAGATCTTTCCAATTCCAAGTTTTATAATTTGGATTTACTGTAACCAGATCCCAATTAGAGAGAGAATATTTAACTTTTGGTTGATTCACTAAATTTATCTTAAACTAATAAATTCTACTGTCCATATAAGAGAGTTGGTAACCAGAGAGCAATTTGAGGAAAAATAATAATTAAAACTAAACCTATTACTTGAAGAACCATAAATTGCATCATGCCGTAGTAAATATCTTTTAAATCCCATTCAGGGACTACACCTTTAAGAAAATAAGCCGACAGAGCTACAGGCGGGGATAGCCAGGCGGTTTGTAAATTAACAGCAACCAAAATTGCAAACCAAGTTAAATTAAACCCTAAAGCCTCAACTAAAGGTAATATAATCGGCACTATAATCATCACAATTGGCACCCATTCCAATGGCCATCCTAGCAAAAAAATCATAACCATTATCATCGCTAAGATTAGATACTTGTTCATTTCTAGACCTAATAAAAACTCTGTTAATAGTGTAGGAGTGCCTAATCTTGCAAACACTGCTCCAAAAAAGTTTGATGCAGCGACTAAAACCATTATCAATGCTGTAATTTCAAGAGTTTTAACTAAAGCATCTTGTAATTTTGGTAGAGTTAGCTTCCTATAAGCTATTGAGAGAAGCAAAGCACCCATTGCACCACAACCTGCTGCCTCTGTTGGTGTAGCAAATCCAAATAAAATACTTCCTAAAGCTGCAAAAACTAAAGCTGCAGGCGGAACTAATCCTAAGAAAAATTCAACCCAAACTTCTTTCATACTTGCAGCACGCATTTCCTCTGGAAGAACAGGACCTAATTTTGGATTAATCATACATCTAATTGTAGTGTAACCAGCATATAAACTTGCAAGAAGAATTCCTGGAATTATAGCTGCAGCAAATAAATCAATTACTGGAATTTCCATGATGGGTCCCATTACAACAAGCATAATACTTGGAGGTATTAATATCCCTAAAGTCCCTCCAGCAGTTATAGTACCTGCTGCTAATCTTACATCATACCCTGATCTATTCATTGACTTGGCGGCCATAATTCCCAAAATTGTTACTGAGGCACCAACAATACCTGTTGCAGCAGCAAAAATTACAGAAACAAATAACACTGCATAATATAAAGATCCTTTTACTTTAGCTAACATCATCTGAAATGAGGAAAATAATCTCTCCATCAAGCCAGCCTGCTCCATCATTATCCCCATAAAGACAAAGAGTGGGACGGCGGCGAGTGTTTGTTCGGTCATGACCATCGAAAATTGGAGAGTCATTAGATAAAATACTAATTTACCAAAACCTAGGTAACCAAAAACAAAACCTAAAAATATTAATGTAAAAGAAATAGGAAAACCAACAAAGATGGCAAAAAGCATTACACCTACAAGAATGAAGCCTAAAATAGCTGGATCTATAAATTCAGCAATCATTTTTCTTCTCCAGGCCATTCACCTTTAGTGGCAGCCCAATAACTTTTAAATAACTCTGAAATTCCTTGAATTAATAAAAAAATAATTCCAATTAATAAACAGGATTTGATAGGCCACATGTACGGCATCCATGTAGTATCCATACCTTTCTCACCTCTTTGAATAGACTCTCCAACAAATCCAATTGTCATATAAAGAAAAACTAATAAACCTGGAAAATAAAATAAAAGATATAACCAAAAATCTATCTTACCTTGATTTTTAGTTTTAAAATTTCTGTATAAAAAGTCGGCTCTTATATGTACACCTTTAGAAAGGGCATATGCAGCACCTAGCATAAATAATGCTCCATACAAAAAACGACTTATGTCATAAGCCCAAATTGTTGGAGCTAAAAATAATTTTCTAGCAAAAACTTCATAAGTCATCGCAAAAATTAACGGCATTAAAATCCAGCAAACAACATTACCAACCCATTTACTAAATTTATCAATGTTAACTATAGAGCTTGCCATCCATGATGGCATATCTTCTGGCATTTTACCTGAACCACCTCGCCTTTCGGCAATCATTTCATCAGATATATCTAATTTAGTTGGTTCGTCTGCCATATAAATTCTATTAAAAAAAATTAGAGCGGACAATTAAGTCCGCTCTAATTATATAATTTAAGATTAATTACTGATTACTTTAATGTTGCTGCGTGAGCCATTCCAAGCTTCGCATTTGACATTTGAGCACCACTCCAGAATGGAACAGCAATATCAGCAAAGTTTTTCATTGAAGTATAAACTTCATTAAAAAATTTGTTGTCTGCAGCATTCTTGTTCAAAGATGCTTTTGCAGCAGCCATATATTCTGTGAAATAATCAGAAGGTGTATCTTCTAAGATTACTCCATGTTTTGTAGTTAACTCTCTTAAAGCTTTACCATTTTCATAGATTCTGTAACTTAAAGATTTTGCTAATGACGCATTAGCAGCTACTTCAAGAGACTTCTTCTCATGATCAGACATTGCATTGTAAGTTTTTCCAGTAATATAAAAGTCAGCATTTACGACTACTTGGTGTAAACCTTGTAAGTAGTAGTGCTTTAATACTTTTTGGAAACCAAAAGTTAAATCTGGCTTTGGACAACACCATTCAGCAGCATCAATTGTACCTGCTTCTAAAGCTGGTAGAATGTCTCCACCACCCATAGCTACAGATGCGATACCGATATCTTTATAAGTTTGACCTGGAATTCCTGGAGGAGTTCTGAATTTATATTTTCTAAAGTCAGCCATGTCTTTAATTGGTTTTGGAAACCAACCTAAAGCTTCTGGTCCAACTGGTTGAATCATAAATCCTTTAATGTCTCTTCCCATTTCTTTCCATAATTGGTCATATAGTTCTTTACCACCACCATATTGGAACCAAGATAAGAATGCGATATTATCAATACCTACTCCACCACCAGCTACTGGCGAACCAAATAACATGGCTGCAGGGTGATCACCTGACCAATAGTGAGTCCATGCAAAACCACAATCGATTAGACCTTTATCAACTGCATCTAAAGTTTCCTTTACACCAACAACAGCTCCTGCAGGTAAAATTTCAAACTTTAGAGATCCAGCTGTTAACGTTGTAACAGTGTCAGTAAAATCCTTTAACATCTTAACTTCATCAGCTTTAGTGTTAAGAACTGTCTGACATTTTAGTGTTTTTGCAGCATTAGCATTTGAAATAAATCCAAACACCATTGCAACTGCAAATAACATTGAAATGATTTTTTTCATTTTTTTCCCTCTCTTTATTTTTAAAAAAATTAGCTTCTCAAATATTGAAATCCAAAACAAGTGCTAATATTGGTATTTACAATTTTTTTTGTACAGATTTATTACAAAAAAAAAAATTTTCACTTATAAAGGTTCTAAAATATGGAAAATTTTGATTTTATAATTCTTGGAGCTGGATCAGCTGGCTGTGTACTTGCTAATAGATTATCAGAAAATCCTAATCATAAAGTTTTACTTTTAGAGGCTGGTGGTAAAGATAATTATCCCTGGATACATATACCTGTGGGTTATTTTAAAACTATGCACAACCCAAAAACTGACTGGTGTTACAAAACTGAGCCTGATGAAAGTATGAACAACATTTCAATTAGATATCCTAGGGGCAAAACTTTAGGAGGAAGTTCATCAATAAATGGATTGCTTTATATACGTGGTCAAAATAGGGATTATGATGTTTGGAGACAATTAGGAAATACTGGTTGGGGATGGGACGATGTATTACCCTATTTTATTAAAGCTGAAAACCAGGAACGAGGAGAAAATGAATTTCATGGGATTGATGGACCATTATCTGTTTCTGATCAAAGAATTCATCTTCCACTTTTAGATGAATTTCAAAATGCAGCTGAAGAATTTGGTATACCAAAAACTAAAGATTTTAATACAGGAGATAATCATGGATGTGGTTATTTCCAAGTCACAGAAAAAGATGGTTTTAGATGTAGTACATCAGTTGGATATTTAAATCCTATAAAAAACAGAAAAAATTTAAAAATTATTACTCATGCACATGTTAAAAAAATAATCTTTGAAAACAAAATAGCTAAAGAAGTTGAATTTTGGCAAGGGGATGAATTAAAAAAAGTAGAAGCTAATAAAGAAATAATATTATCCTCAGGTGCTATTGGTTCACCACAAATCTTACAAGTTTCAGGAATTGGAAGTTCTGAAAAATTAAAAAACCTTGGGATAGAAATGGTGCACAATTTAAATGGCGTTGGTGAAAATTTGCATGATCATCTTATGTTAAGACCTATTTATAAAATAAATGGTCTAAAATCTTTAAACAAAAAAATTAATAGTCTGTTTGGAAATTTAATGATTGGATTAGAATATATTTTTAGAAGAACGGGCCCAATGACCATGGGGGCAAGTCAACTTTGTATGTTTGCCAAAAGTGACTCTTCGTTAGAATTACCAGATTTACAATGGCATGTTCAGCCAATGAGTATGGATACATTAGGTGCAACTAAAAATCATGACTTTCATGCTTTTACTCCTACAGTGTCTAATATAAAACCTACTAGTAGAGGTCATGTCAGTATAGTTGATAAAGATTCAAGGACTTATGCAAAAATAAAACAAAACTACCTATCAACTGATAATGATAGAATGATTGCAGCTAAAGGTCTAAAATTAACTAGAAAAATAATAATGGAGTCTGAAACTTTTAAAAAGTATTCACCAGAAGAATATAGACCAGGAATAAGTATAAATGATGATGAAGAGCTTGTAAAAGAAGCATCAAATTATGCTCAAACAATTTTTCATCCTGTTGGTACTTGTAAAATGGGTCAAGACGAAATGTCGGTTGTTGACGAAAAGCTAAGGGTCAGAGGAGTAAAGAATTTAAGAGTAATTGATGCATCAATAATGCCAAATATAACTTCTGGTAATACTAATGCTCCAACAATAATGATTGCAGAAAAAGGTGCAGACATGATACTACAGCAATAATGTTTGCTGAATTATTTGCTCCTGAACAAATAGCAATCTTAACACAAATAATTTTCATTGATCTAGTTTTAGCTGGAGATAACGCAATCATCATCGGTATGGTTGCATCAAAATTTCCACCGGAACAAAGAAAGAAAGTTATTTTTTGGGGAATTGGTGGTGCTGTAATCTTAAGAATAATATTAACACTTCTTACAGCTTATCTTTTACAGATCACGGGTTTAAGACTTATTGGCGGACTATTACTGCTTTATATCGTTTACAAACTATACGTAGATGTAATCAAAGGATCTGAAAACGAGGAAGACATTAAAGTAGATAATTCCAGTTTTTTAAAAGCAATTTGGACAGTGCTGTTAGCTGATTTTACAATGAGTTTAGATAATGTTTTGGGTGTGGCTGGTGCAGCAGGAGACCATTATGGCCTTCTTGTATTTGGTTTAGTTTTGTCAATTATATTGATGGCAACTGCAGCAACTTTAATATCTGGATGGATAAAAAAATACAGATGGATAGCTTGGATAGGATTATTAGCTATATTAGTAGTAGCAGTTGAGTTGATTTATACAGATATTAAAATATTGTTCTTGTAATGTATCTTCAAAAAATAAATCTTAAAAATAAGTATGCATTAGTAACTGGTGCTGGAAAAGGTCTTGGAAGAGCATGCTCTATTGCTTTAGCTGAAGCAGGGGCAACCGTAATTGCGTTAAGTAGAACTCAATCTGATTTAAATAGATTAGAAAAAGATATTAAAAAAGTTAAAGGTAAAGTCATAAAAATTGAATGTGATGTAATGAACTACCAAGATTTAAAAGAAAAATTAAATAAAATTAAAATTATTGATATTTTAGTCAACAACGCTGGAACAAATATTCCAGAACCTTTTGAAAAAATTAAACAAACTAGTATGAACTATTTAGTAGATTTAAATCTTAAAGCAGCCTTCAATGTTGCTCAATTAGTTGTAAAAATAATGCTTAAAAATAAAAAAAGACCTGGTTCAATTATTAATATGTCATCTCAACTTGGTCACGTAGGTATGATTGGAAGAAACGTTTACAACATGACTAAGTTTGGAATTGAAGGTTTAACAAAAGGTATGGGTGTTGAGTTAGCAAAAAAAAATATAAGAGTAAACTCGGTTGCTCCTACATTTGTTGAAACACCAATGGTAAAAAAATTTTTTAAAAATAGTAAGTTTAAAAAACTAGTTTTAGGAAAAATTCCAATAGGAAAAGTTGCTACAGAAAGTGATATAGCTACTTCGGTATGCTTTTTAGCTTCATCTGCAGCGTCAATGATTACAGGTACATCAATAATAATAGATGGTGGATGGACAGCTCAATAATTTATAGAATTTTATTAATCTTTTTATTCTTAATTTCACCAGCTCATACAATTGAATTTCACGGAAAATTTTTACAAGGTCATTATATACTTGGAAAAACTAACCCTAAAGCAAGAATTTTTGTTGGAAAAAAAGAAGTAAAAGTTTCAAAAGATGGGGATTTCGTTTTTGGAATTGATAGAGATCAAAAATATGATCTTACTTTCACAGAAATCGTAGAAGGAAGAAAAATAACAATTACTAAAAAAGTCCTTAAGCGAAAATATAATATTCAAAGAATTGATGGACTAGCGGAAAGTAAAGTTACACCACCTGAATCTGTGTATAAAAGAATTAAAAAAGAAAACAATGCTATTGGGGAAGCAAGGGCAATTAATTCAAATTTACAATTCTTTAAAGAAAAATTTATTATGCCTGTCGAAGGAATTATAAGTGGTGTATATGGTAGTCAAAGAATTTTAAATGGTAAACCTCGATGGCCCCATTATGGAATTGATATTGCTGCTAAACAAGGAACAATGATTAAATCC
>JACWDH010000022.1 GCA_014654235.1 Pelagibacterales bacterium SAG-MED10
GATTATAGCAGCATTAACTATTGAAAATTCTGAAGATGTTAAAAACTTTCAGTTATATAAAGATGTTTCTGATATTTATTTATTTGATAGTAAAGGATACGAAAAAAGTATGTCATTCAATCATACTTTAATTGAGAATATCCAATCTGATAAAGAACTAATGCTAGCAGGAAATATTCAGATCAATGATGATCTTGAAAAATATAAAAAAATAGCAGATATTATTGATATATCTGGAGGGTTGGAAACTTCTGGATTAAAAGATATTAACAAAATAGAAATTTTCTTAAATAAATTAAGTGATTTAAATAATGAAGCTTAAAAAAAATATTCCTTTAATTGATCAACACGACAAATTTGGATTTTGGGGAGGTAAATTTGGTGGAAGTTTTATTCCAGAAACACTTAAAAAACCTGTAGAGGATCTTACAAAAGAATTTCATAAACTGAGAAAAAATAGAAATTTTATTAAAAAAAGAGATTTTTATTTTAAAAATTACATAGGATCTCCTACATCGTTTATTAAATTAGAAAATTTATCTAATCATTTGGGTGGTGCACAAATTTGGGCAAAAGTTGTTTCAGAGGCAAATGGTGGAGCTCACAAAATATATAATGCAACTGTTCACGCCTTAATCTGTAAGGCAATGGGTAAAAAATATATAGTAGGTGATACAGGTGCTGGATATGCGGGAAAAATGCTAAGTATGGCGGCAAAAAAGTTTGGACTAAAATGTAAAATTTTTATGGGAGCTAAAGATATTAAGAGACAAAAACCAAATTGTGATGCAATGAGAAGAAATGGTGCAGAGATTGTACCAGTATATTCTGGAAGTCAAACTTTAGTAGATGCAGTGAGTGAATGTATGAGATATTGGGTTTCGAATTGTGATAATACCCACATGTGTGTGGGTTCAACTGTTGGCCCTAACATTTTTGTTAAAATCTGTGGATGGTCTACAGCTCAAATCTCAAGAGAACTTAAAATTCAATTGAAAAAAAAATTTAAGAAAGTTCCAAAAAAAATAAAATTAATTAACTGTGTTGGAGGTGGAAGTTCAGCTTATGGTTTTTGGAGCGAATTTATTGATTATGATAAAAAGCATATTGAATTAATTGGAGTAGAAGCTGGAGGACCTAAGAAATCAAAATTACATGCAGCTCCTTTAAGTAGAAATGCTAAGATTGGAATTTTGCATGGTGCCGCGTCTTATGTGTGTCAAAATAATGAGGGACAAATTCAAGATACAGAATCTATCAGCGCTGGGTTGGATTATCCTGGAGTTAGTCCGATCCATTGTTTTTTAAAAGATACCAAGAGAGCAAGATATACGTATGCAACAGATGAGGCAGCTTTAAATGCATATAGGATGGTAACAAAATTTGAAAAACTAAATCCAAGTTTAGAGCCAAGTCATGCTTTTGCTGAAGCCATAAAGATTGCACCAAAATTAAGTAAGGATACAATTTTAATAGTCAATTCTTGTGGAGACGCCAAAAAAGATAGAGATATCTTAAAAGATAGGTTGGGTAAGTATTAATGAATAATTCCTTAATTAATCAATCTTTTGAAAAAGCCAAAAGCGAAAATAGACCCGCTCTTCTTACTTACACTGTAGCAGGTGACAATACTAAAAAAAAATCATTAGAGATTTTAAGATCAATCTCAAAATATGCTGATATTTGTGAATTAGGATTTCCACATAACACTCCTATTGCAGATGGAGGACAAATTCAAACAAGTGCTTATCGTGCAATCAAAAATGGGATTAAAATAAATGATGTCTTTTCGATTGTAAGCAAATTTAAGAAATTAAGAAAAGATAAACCAATTATACTAATGGGCTATTATAATATGATTTATCAATACAACGAAAATAAATTTATTAAAAAATGTAAGAAATCAAAAGTTGATGGCCTAATCGTTGTAGATCTTCCTCATCCAGAAAATAAAATTTTTGCCTCAAAATGTAAAAAAAATAAAATTAATTTTATTCAGCTTATTTCACCTACTACCTCTAAATTAAGATTAAAAAAAATTATCAAAGACTCTCATGACATGATATATTATATTAGTATGTTATCGACTACAGGAGGAAAATTAAAAGTTTCACCAAAGAGAATAATTCAAGAATACCAAAAAATAAAAAATCAGAATAAATCTAAGAATGTAGTAATTGGATTCGGTATTACTGAAAAGACTATAAAATTATTGAAAAAAGCGGATGGATTAGTTGTTGGAAGTGCAATTTGTAAGGAAATTACAAAATCAATTAAAAAAAGACAAAATACTGTCACAAATGTTACTAATGTAGTAAGGAAATTAAAAAATAAAATTAAATGAATTGGATTACTAAAATAATAAAAACAGGTGAAAAAATTAAAACTGCTATACATAAAAGAGCGTCAAAAGAAGATATAGCTAATAGTGACTGGACATCATGCTGTAAAGGTCCAATCTTAAAAAAAGATTTAGAAGAAAACCTTTGGGTATGTACTGACTGCAATAAACATCATCGTATAAAACCAAGACAAAGATTTGATATTTTATTTGGAAAAAATAATTATGAGATTTTTAAAACACCTATTCCAAAAGATGATCCTTTAGAATGGACAGACTCAAAATCTTATAAAGACAGATTAACAAGTGCACGAAAAAAAACTGGAATGGATTGTGGAATGATGGTGGTAAGCGGATCAATTAATAATATTAAAATCACTGCAGTGGCATCCGACTTTGATTTTTTAGGAGCTTCAATGGCTGCTGCTGAAGGAGAGGCTTTTCTGTATGGTATTCAACATGCTATAGAAAATAAAACTCCATTTTTGTGTATTAGTGCTGGTGGTGGAATGAGGATGATGGAAAGTTTAATTTCATTATCTCAAATGACTAGAACAACTCTTGCGATTAATGAACTTAAAAAAAATAATCTTCCTTACTTAGTATGTATTACTGATCCAACGGCTGGAGGTATTACTGCCTCATATGCTATGTTAGGTGATATTCATATTGCTGAACCAGGAGCTTTAATAGCTTTTGCTGGTGCGAGAGTAATTCAAGGCACTGTCAAAGAAGAGCTTCCAGAGGGTTTTCAAAAAAGTGAATATGTTGAAAAAACTGGTTTTGTAGACATTATTATTGAAAGAAAAAATCTGTCTGAAAAAATTGGAACTTTATTATCAATATTGTTAAAGAAAAATTCTGCTATAAGCACTGAAGAAAATGAAACTACAGAAAATACTCAGTCGCTTTCTAAAGTTGCATCCTAAAGAAATTGATCTAAGCCTAGATCGAATTTTAAATCTTTGTGAAAAACTTGGAAATCCACAAGAAAAGATTAAAGCTATAAATGTGGTGGGTACAAATGGAAAAAATTCAACCATTCAAGCATGTTATTCCATCTTAAAAGAGGCCAATATTAAATGTAATGTTTACACTAGCCCTCACATACGAAAGATAAATGAAAGGTTTGTATTTAATAACCAAGAGCTGAAAGATGATGAACTAGCTGACCTTTTTGAAGAAGTCGAAAAAGTTAATAATAATCAGCCGATTACTTTTTTTGAAATTCTTACAGCATGTTACTTTTATAAAGCTGCTCAATATCCAGAGAATATTAACTTAGTCGAGTCTGGGTTATTTTTTAGATTCGATGCCACTAACATACTAAAAAAAAATTTAGCAACCATCATAACATCAATAAGCAAGGATCATTTAGATTGGCTTCCTAAAAATGACCAAACTATTGAAAAAATTGTTTTTGAAAAAACTTCAAATCTTTTGAATTCAAACATTATAGTAGCAAAACAAAATCAAAATACGATGAATTATATCAAAAAAAATATTTCTACAAATCAATCAAATAAAATTTTCTTTAATGAAGACTTTTCTTTTACAAATGGAGAAAACGGTTACTTTTATTATGAGGATAAATTTGGTGGATTAAAATTACCAGAACCAAATGTTCTTGGTCTCTATCAATTAGAGAATATTTCAACCGCTATAGTATCTTTAAGAATGTTAGATTTTAACATAAAAGATGAAAATATTAAAAAAGGCATCCAAAACATTAATAATATTGCAAGACTTCAAGAAATTACTGCTGGAAATTTAAAAAATTTAGTTAAGAATAATCTATTTTTAATATCTGGAGATCATAATGAGGATGGCGCAAGGGTTTTAAATGATTACCTCCAAAGCTTAGATTGCAATAAACATATAATAGTTGGCATGATGGCCAATAAAGACCATGAAAGTTATATTAAATGTATAAAAAATATTTCGTCAATCACAACTGTTGATATTCCTAATCAACCAAATGCTATTAGTGGTAAAGAATTAAAAGATAAATTTAAACACTTACCAAATGTTAAGTATGCAGAAAATATTAAAGAGGCTATTAAATCTATAGATATAAACCAAGGAGATTTATTATTAATTACTGGATCACTTTATTTATGTTCAGAAGTTTTAAACTTAAATTAGATATTTTTTTCTAAAAATTCTTTCATGTGGCTTTCTGGTACTCCACCAACTTTCCTATCTACTTCTACACCCTTTTTGTAAATAATAACTGTGGGCACACCTCTTATTCCTGCAGCACTTCCTGTATTTATCCCACCATCTTCAATATCTGCATAATAAAATCCTGCTTTATCTTTATACTCTTCAGCTAATTTATCCATAACTGGCTTTAAGGCCTTACATGGTCCACACCAAGCAGCACTAAATTGAATAACTGACACATCTTCATTTTTAACTTTATTATCAAAGTCTTCATCTTTAAAATCTACAAGCATAATCCCTTTCTATAAATTAGTGTCCTAAAGTCAACTAGGCAATTTCATATTTTTTTTCAATAGACATAATAAATTCATTAATTTCATCTAATTTTTTAAGTTCTTCATCATCATCTTTATTATCTGCTTGATCTCGTAATATATCGATTTCGTTATAAGCCATTCCAATTGTTTGCTACTTTTCTTTGTTTTTACTTAAAATTCGTCTCGCAATTTCACTTTTAATATTTTTGTATAAATCTGGTGGTAAAATTTGTGGTGCCTCTTGATAAATAATTTTTTGTCCAAACCAGCTACATCTTTTATCTTGAAATTTATCTAACATTCTTAATTTGTCTTCCCAGGAAGAGCTGTGCCATATTTTGAATAAAGCTGTATCTTTATTAGGGATAAATTTTTCATAAAGAGTTTCTTCAGGTAATAAATCTTCTTGGGTTTTGGTTTGTGCTTTTTCCTCTGCTGCTTCCCTATTAATAATTTGAATATTTTGACAAAATTTTTCACTACTTCTTACTAATTCTGCCCTTTTTTTAATTGTCTCTAAATCAAGATCAGCATAAGCCTTTTCTTTTAATGCAAAATTTTTATCTAAAACTATTGGAGCTTTATTGGTTTTAATCACTCGAGTTGCTTTAGGACTAATCTTTTTTAAATTTGCTTTAAGCTCATTGACTGACATATTTAAAAATGGCTCTGGATCTCTTCTTAAATCCCATAAATAACCCCAAGATGCATAAGTAGGATGAAAGCAATGATTTGGATGTAATGTGCAAACTAGATACATCATATTTCTCCCTTTAACATTTTCAAAAATTGAATATATACCTTCACCTTTTAAAATAGACTCCACACTACTTTTTGTCGAAGTGCCTAAAAATTTTTCCCAATTTGTTTTATGTTTGTCTTTTATAATTCTCAAAATTTTTAGGGAATTATGTGCGTCTACATAGGCAGTGTGGGCTGCTGAAGTATCAAAACCTTGCTGACGGGCCAAACCCTCCAAGGCTAAACTCTCATTTCCTGCTTCTGTTAATTCTGTTTTTAGTGTTTTAGAATCTATAGTTTGAGCAGCTCTTGCTACATGTAAGCCATCGTGTTCCTGATTTGGTGAAGAGTGAGTTAAATAAGGATACCTATTTCCCTTAAAAAAATTGAAATGAAACATTCTTCTGTCAAAATTTAAATTACTCCAGCCCATAAACATAGCTGGAGCAGCTTTTACAAAGAAATTTTCAACTGCTCCTAAAAATTCATAATGTGAATAATTGCCTTTAGTAAGTAAATCAATACTTGTAGAGTTGACTAAAAGTGCTTTAGCAGAAGGGACTTCTCCTTCTGGCATTCTGCCTCTGATATTTAGTTTTCCAATCTCTTTAAGATTTTTATCAACTACAACTGCCCCGACTTCAATAATTGATCCCCAAATAGTACTGTTAGTCGTTTCTGTGTCGTAAATTACTATTTTATCCATTTTTAAATTAAATTTGAGAGTTCATTAAATTTTTTTAGTCTTCCTAAGAATAAATTTTGGTAAGTAATTAATTCTGAGCCTTGAATTTTAAATTCTTGAAATAGACTATCTACTGTACAAACAAGAATTACACAAGATGTGATGTTTGTATTATACACAATATTGTGAGCTAAAGAATACGCGCTGGTTTGTAAAAACCATGAATCTATATACTCAGCTTTTTTTGGTTTGTTAGATTGCTTGAAATCAATTATGCAAGATTGTCCTTCATAAACACCAACACAGTCAGCAGTTCCTGCATATTTTTCTGGATAGTAAAGAGTACATTCAACTCCCCATATTTCTTCTAACCTATTTTTTAAACCTTTATCAATAATTTGTTTAGCCATAGATTTGTATTGTTCACCATCTTCAAAAAAACTTAAATTTTCTCTTCCTAAAAGAAAAGACTCTAAATAATTATGCATTTTGGAACCTCGACTACTCGCAGCTTTTGTAATTGCTTCGGCTTCTTTTTGACCAGTTCTTTCGCGCCAATTGGCTAAAGCTACTTTATCTTCTTCAGATTTGGTTGCATCTAAAATTGAAGTAACACTCGGTAGTTTTGACTCTCCTAGTACATATCTTCTAATGCCATCTACTGTTGCTCTTGATGACGAAGGATAATCATATTTTCTATTCCATTGCATGAAGTTTCTTATAATCGGTATTAAAGGAAAAAAGAAATTAATTTTTAAGCTGTTTATTTCTTTCAATAAATTTTTCTACATTTTCTGTTTGAACAGCTTTCTCAACCTGCTCGGGATCTTTTATATTTTCTAAAGTTCTACTAATTGATCTTGCATCAGTACCAAACTTATCTACCACATTCATCGCTTCTTCTAATTTTTTTCTAAGTGTAATTATATTATCAAAATGTTTTCCAAATCTTGTGGTGATAGTTTTAAGATGATTATATATTTCTGTAGCCCCTTTTTGAACTTTCAGTGATTGAAATCCCATATGTAAGGATTGTAAATAAGCTGAAAGAGTATTAGGGCCACAAATTACTATTTTATATTTTTTCATTAGTTCTTGAGTTAATAGTTCTTTTGTGATTGGATCTTGATATTCAGTCAATTCTTTATAAAGACTCTCTGTTGGTGCATACACTATTGCAAAATCTGTTGATTTAGGTGGAACTATATATTTTTCCATTACACTTTTAGCTTTAGCTTTAAAAGCATTTGCTAGTTTTGTTCTAGCATCAGCAACTTCTCTTTTATCATCAGCTTCATGTGCATCAGTAATTGCTTTAAATTTTTCTACAGGAAAATGAGAGTCTACTGGAACTAGAACATCTCCTTGGAGTTTAATTGCAAATTCTACATTTTCACTCGTATCTTCTTTCATTTTAACATTTGTCATGAATTGAGATGCAGGCAATAAATCTTTAATTAAAGCATCAAGAGAATACTCTGCTAAGGTTCCATATTTTTTAACACCTGCTAAAATTTTAGTAATACCCTCCTGGCTTTGATTTAGTAATTGTACCTGTTGATTAAAATTACCAACCTTCTCATCAACTTTTGTTAAGGCTTCAGTCATATCTTTTGTAACCCCAGTTGATAATGCATTGAAGGAAGTCGACATGGTACCAAGTGAAGTATTGATAGAATTATTTAATGTATCTTTTAATGTAACTATTTCAGTTTTTAAGTTGGCTATTTCTTCTGACTCTTTACTTTCTGACTTGGGTTTAGATCTGATATTCAAATACAAAATAGCTAATGTCGTGCCTAACAAAGAAACTAAAATAATTAATAAAATTGTGTCCATGATTCGTAACTTGTATTATAAGGGTTTTTTATGGAATTATATTTTATTTTGAAAATTATATTTATAATAGCCATTTTGATAGCTCTATACGCAATATTTAGAAATTTAGATATTATCAAAATAATCCTTATTTATTTCAAAGATAAATTACTTGGTAAGTAATTTAACTAAAGCTTTTAAACCTTTTTTTTTAAAGTTTTTCTTTGAAGTAAAAATACATGCTTGGGATTTTAAAATCTCACCATCTTTAAGGATACGTAAATTATTACTTTTTATAGTCTCACCAGTGGAACTGATATCAGTAATCAAATTTGCAGAACCTGTAAAAGGATAAGCCTCGGTAGCGCCCAAACTTTCAACTAATTGAAATTGTGTTACACCCTTAGAGAATAAGAATTCTTTAGTTAAGTTTGGATACTTGGTTGCAACTCTTAATTTTTTTTTCTTTTTATCCCTAAATTCAAAAGCAATTTCTTCTAAATCAGCTACTGTTTGCACATCAATCCACGGATCTGGAATAGCAACAACTAGAGTTGCTTTTCCAAACTCATACTTTTTGACTAAGTTAATTTTTTTTTGGATATTAATTTCTCCTTCTTTAAGTAAATCAAAGCCTGAAAAACCTATATCTAAAGAACCATCTCCTAGTCTTTGAATAATTTCTCTTGCATGCAAATAAAGAATTTTAATGTTTGATTTATTTTTAATAGAACCAATTAAGTCCCTCTCTCCTCGTTCAGAAACTAGTTTTAATTTTTTCTTTTTAAAAATGTTTAAAACGTCTTTTCTAAGCCTGCCTTTACTTGGAATTCCTATATTGATTATATTTTTCATTTTAATAATTTAAATTTAAAGCAGCCCCTACCGCTGATATTTGTTTTTTAGATCCGAGGTCAGAAATTAATTGATCATACCTTCCACCATTAATTATATTTTTAATCTTATTATTTAATTTGATATCAATTTTAAAAACCATACCTGTGTAATATTCAAGTTGTCTTCCAAATGAGGTTGAAAAAACTACATTTAGTTTTGAAGTTCTGTTAACTGAGGTTGGAAAGTATTTTTGATCTACCACTAAGTTTATTTGATATTTCTTAAAGAATTTGTTTAATACATCTGCAGCTTTATTGATTGGACATTTAATCTTTAAAAACTCTTTAATAATTTTTGATACATTTCTTCCTTTGCTCGGACGTCTTGGATCTTTTATCTTTTTATCAAAACGCTTTAAAATTTCTTCAATTGATCTTTCAGCAACGATTGAGTTCTTGTCACCTTTGAGCATTTTTAGATAACGTTTTTTATCTATTTCAACTATAGTTGGATCAACATCAGAGTTTGTTTCCAACCTTTTTAATAAATCATTAAAATAGTCTTCTCTCCAAAAATGTCTTGATAATCTTAATTTCCATCTAGTTGGAATATCCAATTTAGATATTAAAAGTTTAAATATTTCAACATTTCCTAATGTAAAAGTGCCCGAGGTATATTTTAAATTTTTTAAAGAATTTAAAGAAGTGATAATAATTTCTTTATCATCATTTTTTTCATCTTTAGAACCAATGATTTCAAATCCAATTTGATTTCTAATTATAGAGTCTTTTCTATTTTGAGATTTCCTAAACGCTTGCCCACTATAAAATATTTTTTCTTTACCTCTTAAGTTACTTTCTAAATATCTTAGGCAAGAAACTATTGTTAAATCTGGACGTAAACATAGCTCATTCCCATTTTGATCAATAAATGAAAAAATAAATTTTCTAAAATTTTCACCAGATCTTTGAACAATATGATTAGTTTCAATTACTGAGGGTAATTCAATATATTTAAATCCCTTGCCTTTAACAGACTTTAGGATTTTTTCAGATAAGTTTTTTGATTTCATTTATTAAATTTGATTTTGGGATAGTTTGGTTATTTTCACCCTTAACACCTCTAAGGTTTTTAATGGTCACAGTATTATCATTAAACTCATTTTCCCCACAAATAATTGCTACTGTTAATTCACGCTTGTTTGCTAAATCGAGTTGTTTACCAAGATTTTTTTTAGTGTTTAAAAAAACTTCTGCATTAATATTATTATCTCTTAATTGATCAACAATTTCATAATAATTCTTTAAGTATTTTTCATCCATGACACAAACTAAAACTGGTTTTTGATCTTGTACTTGAATTTGGTTTAACTGAATTAATGCGAACAACAACCTGTCTACACCAAAACTAATTCCAGTCCCAGGAACATCAACACCTCTAAACCTTGAAATAAGTTTGGCGTACGATCCTCCTGAGCAGATACTACCTAACTCAATTTCCTTACCTTTATTATTAGTCACTTTGAAATTTAAATTTGTTTCGACTATAAATGAATCGTAGTACGAGAGCCCTCTCACAATCGTAAAGTTTGTTTTAACTTGATTTAAATTTGAACCATATCCAAGTAATTGAAATACATTCTCTAATTCTTGAATTCCTTCTTGAGATAATGGATTTTTTAAAGTTTCTTTTAATTTTTTTAAATCTTTTATTTTTAGAAAATTTAATATTTGTACTGCCTGTTCATTGCTTAAATCAGCTCCTTTAGTGATAGCTCCACTTTGATCTTTTCTCTCTTTTTTTAGTAAGTCTTCAACTCCCTTTAATCCAAAACCAGGCTTATCGAGTTTATCAATTGCTCTAATAACTTTTGTTTGTTTTTCCTCAGAAATTTTTAAATCATCAATTAAACCCTGAACTATTTTTCTGTTACTCACATTAATTGTAAATTGATCTTTTTTTAATCCACAATCTGCTAGTGTGCTTGATATTAAATTACAAAGCTCTGCATTTGCTTGTGCAGGATTAACATTTCCAACAATATCAAAATCTGCTTGCATAAATTCTCTGTATCGACCATTTCCAGCTTTTTCATTTCTGAATACATTTTGAATTTGATATCGCTTGAAGATTGATGGAAGTTCTTGGTTGTTTTGAGCATAAAATCTTGCAAGGGGACTTGAGAGATCGTAACGAAGAGTTATATTCTTGTCTCCATCCTTAAATGAGAATACATCAGACATAGGATTAGCTTCATCTTCTGCCAAAAAAGATCCTATATTTTCTGCGATTTCGAACGAGGGAGTTTCAAGAGCTTCAGCTCCGAATTTTATAAAATTATTCTCAATAGCTTCTAAAAGCTTTTTTTTGAGAAGAATTTTTTTATCCCAACGATCTTCAAATCCTGAAGGTAATCCAGGTACTAATTTATTTTCTTTATCCATTTTTTGGTACCCGGGCTGAGAATCGAACTCAAACTTAAAGTTCCACAAACTTTCGTGCTAACCGTTACACCACCCAGGCATTCCTTGTTTTTATATTATTTTTGTGTGGATTTAAAATTATATTATAAATAAATAGCCTATAGGCTATGGAAACAGTTTTTGTGAGAACTGTTTGAAGTTATCATCAATGTATTATTTATAATCATGCGGGTCTTTTATGACAAATATTTAAATTATTCAACCCTTAAAAGAAAAGGACGTTAATCTATTTGTGAGAAAAACGTCCTTTAAAAATTTTAGTATTAGTCTAATTTTTTTAAATTTACCGCTGATGGGCCTTTTGGACCATCTTCAAGAGTAAATTCTATTTTATCACCTTCATTGAGGTATCTCATACCAGCTGCTTTCACTGCGCTTGCATGGACAAAAGCATCTTTTTCTTTATCTTCTCTTTCAATGAATCCAAAGCCTTTCTTCCCATTGAACCATTTAACTGTTCCTTTTAATGTACTCATCTTATTTCTTAGTCCTTTTGTTATTTTTATCTTACGATGTTAATTTTTATTATAAGAATTTTCAAGATATTTTGATGGTGCCTCGGGAAGGATTCGCACCTCCGACACAAGCCTTTTCAGGGCTCTGCTCTACTCCTGAGCTACCGAGGCAAAAGATTAACCTCTAAAGATTATTCTGCCTTTAGTAAGGTCATAAGGGGTCATTTCTACTGTCACATTATCACCTTGTAATACTCTTATTCTATTTTTTCTTAATTTGCCTGCAGTATGTGCAGTAACAACATGACCATTTTCTAATTGAACTCTAAACATAGCGTTAGGTAATAAATCAGTTACTTTACCTTTGAATTCAAGTAAGTCTTGTTTTGACAAATTTATTTTCTCCTTATTCTTTTTTTAACAGATTGAGCATGCCCAGCTAACCCTTCATAATTTGCAAGAGTTATAACCGATGGTCCAAGACTTTCAATACCCTTTTTTTGATAAGTTTATATATGAAATTCTTTTATAAAATTCATTAACACTTATACCGCT
>JACWDH010000023.1 GCA_014654235.1 Pelagibacterales bacterium SAG-MED10
ATCAAAAACCATATCAATATATCTTGGTTCTAATCCGATCGAGGGTTCATCAACTAATAAAACTGATGGTTTCATCACAAGAGCTCTGGAAATTTCTAACAATCTTCTCTCTCCTCCTGATAAAACTTTAGCAGGCTGATTTCTTCTATTTCTTAATCTTTCATATTTTTCAAAAATTCTCTCTGCTTCTTGATAAGACTCATCTGTATTTTCTTTTATATATCCACCCATTAACAAATTTTCCTCTACGGTCATATCAGGAAAAACTGAGTTATCTTGAAGTATATAGGCTATCCCAACAGATTTTAATTTTTCTGCAGGAGTTAAGTTTGTAATTTCTTTACCATCGATTTCTATCTGTCCTGAAAAAATATTCGTAAATCCATAAATAGAATGCAATATTGTAGATTTCCCCGCACCATTTGGACCTATTAAACATAAAGATTGTGCCTTATTTACAAATAAATCGAAATTATGCAGAATTTCCATTTTTCCATACCCAGCATTTAAACCTTTAATAGTTAAATGTACTTCACTTGGCGATAATTTTTTTAAATCTTCTGGTCCAGGAGCTTTTCCTAATACTTCATATTGATTTGACATTATTGAGCTCCTAAATATGCGTCTATTACGCGTTTATCATTTTTAATTTCATCAGGTGACCCGTTGGCCAACATTTTACCATGGGCTAGGCAGAAAATATTTTCAGCCAGCTGCATGATTACTCTCATATTGTGTTCAATTACTAAAAGAGTAATTCCAAAATCTTGGTTTACTTTAATTAACCTATCTATAATTCCATTAATTAGTGTGGGATTAATTCCAGCTGTTGGCTCATCTAACAATAGCATTTCTGGCTCATTCATTAGTGCCATGGCTAATTCTAATAATTTTTGCTGTCCAAACGATAAGTCACCTGCTCTTAAGTTTCTTTTTTGGTATAAGCCAACAAAATTTAATAAATTTTCTGATTTTTCTGTGAGTTCCTTAGGAATTGCTGAAAAAATCTTCATTAAACTTTCGTCACTTCCTTTATGACTAATGAGCATATTTTCTACACAGTTTAACTTTCCATAAATTCGAGTTTGTTGAAAAGTTCTTAACAATCCAAGTTTTGCGATAACCGGCACTGGTAGTTCTGAAACCTCTTTGTCATTAAACTTAATTGAACCATCATCTATTGGGTATGTTCCAACTATCGAATTAAACAATGTTGTCTTACCGGATCCGTTAGGACCAATTAATCCAACTATTCTTCCTTTTTCAACACTCATTGAAATGTCAACATTTGCTTTAACGCCACCGAAAGATTTACTTACGTTGTTAACCTCTAAAATACTCATTTAAGCTCCACCTGTGCCTTACGATCTTTTTCATCTACAACTTCACCAAATCTTTCAGGGTATTTTTCTCTTAACCAGCCCATTATCCCTTCAGGAAAATAAATAACTATAACAACTATTAAAACTCCAAGCGCAACATATTGCCAACCTAGGAAGAAAGTCCAAAATCCCTCTTTAAAAATATGAAAAACTGTTGCACCAATAATTGGCCCCCAAAGAGTTCCTTTACCTCCTAAGATTGCCATTAAAACCATGAAAACTCCCATCTCTCTTCCATCAAAAGCAACATCGGTTGAATCTATATACCCAACTAAGCCACCCATGATACCTCCAGCAAGTCCACAAAAGAAAGCTGATATCATCCAGCCAACTATTTTATATTTCATCGTTTGAATTCCCATAGCCTCAGCTTTATCTTCATTATCCCTGATTGCATTTAATATTAATTTAAATCTAGTTGAGTAAATTCCTCTAACAGCTATGAAGGTCAGTATTAAAACAATAAAACTTAGGAAATAAAAAAATTCACCTCGCGACTCTAAATTACCAACATCGGGAAATGGTGGAGTGGTGAAACCTTGCCCAGCTCCAATGATTTCAATTCCTCCAGAAATTTCACCTGCTGCGACCCCTAATCCTAATGTGCAAATTGCAAAGTAATGTCCTCTAAGTCCTAAAATAGAGTATCCAATTAAACCTGCTACAATAGTTGGTACTACCGCTGCAACTAACAATCCAACTGCCATTCCTTGAAAAAATTGTGCGGGAGTGTGTACAAATGTTTTTTCACCACCACTTTCTGTCCACTCCGCTAATGGAAAAAACATTCCAACTTGCACAGAGGCGCATAGATACATGCCAAGCCCATAAAAAAGTATATTTCCAAATGAATTGTATCCCATTTCACCACCTTGAATATTCCAAGTAGTAGCAAGAATGATTAATACACAAAGAATAGATAACTGTACTTTAAAGGCTGGGAATAAAAATGGAGCAGCTATGCCAAAAGTTAAAATTCCGATATATAAAATTAAATTATTCTTGTTCATACTTATTTTAAATACTCTCTTTTTCTAGAAAGTTTAAATCTTCTATAAACAAGTATTAAAACTAGTAACAAAAATACTGACCCAATTCTAAATTCAGTACCCAGTATATAATCAGCAAATTCTTCAAAAACACCTAAACCCATTCCTGACATTGCAACGCCAGGTAAATTTCCTAATCCTGCAATAATAACAATCATAAAAGATCTAATTGTATACGGAAGTCCCATATACGGGTGAATTGTGAAAGTAATTGATATTAAAGCACCAGCAACACCACAAAGTGCTGCATTTATTCCAAAAGTAGCTGCATAAACTTTTTCTGTATCTACACCCAAAATCTTTGCTGCTCTTGCATTTTGCGCTGTAGCTCTGATTGCACGACCAAGTTTAGATTTTTTCATATAAATTACTAAACAGATTGCAAATAAAATACTTATAAAGGCTGAAAATATTTTTGAATTTGGCAACACGACATTATTATTAAATAACATAGTTGTTCCATAGTCTGAGTTTGCAAGAACAACATCTGCTCCAAATGCAAAGTTCATTAATTGCATGAAAAGAATACTTATTCCAAATGTGGCTAAGATAGATATAAATAGGTCTCTATCTACAACTTTATTAATTACAAGTTTGTAAATTGCTATACCTACAAAGAACATTATTATTGGTGATACGATAACTCCCCATGCCGGGTGAATACCGTAAAGATACATAAAATAAGCAATATATCCTCCTAAAATAACTAGATCTCCTTGTGCAATGTTTATTATATTCATTACTCCCCATTGAAGTGCCATGCCATACGCAATCAATGCAAATAATATTCCAAGTAAAATTCCATCCAAACAAGCTTGAACTGATATCATTGGGTATTGAAATACAAGAAAATCCATAAAAACTTTAAAGGGTTATATAAAAAAAAAGCCCCCTATTGCTAGGGGGCTTGATTAGTTTTATTTTATCTTTGTGACCACGAAGGAATTGGGTGAATTAACTTAGCTGAAGCCCATTTAGTTGGAGCAACAACTTTATTTTCACATTTTCCACCATCATCACACATAACTTGGAAAAGTACCATTGGCTTATCAACATTCTGACCACCTTCAGCAAATTTTATGTTTCCATAAAAAGTTTGCATGTTAGTAGCTGCAAGAGCATCTCTTACTTTCTTTTGATCAAAAGAATTTGCTCTTTCAAATGCATCTTTAAATACCAATAGCGCAGCTGATGACTCTGCTGCTTGATATGGAGGCGCATAACCAAACTCTTTAGTAAAGTCTGCGTCATAAGTCATACCATCTTTAAAGAAATTGTCTTTATAAGTTAGTGTTTTATGCCACTGAGAAGCACATAAAGCATATTGTGAGTTTTTTCCATGTTGTTTCGACAATTTCGCTGCATCGCAGTGTGTCATTGCTAACATTGGAACATCTACTTTCATCTCAGAGATTTGTCTAACTGCAGTTAGAGCACCTTTAGTGTGACCTGAAACAACTAAAACATCTGGTTTCATTTGCTTCACTTTTACTAAAGTTGCTGCCATATCATTTAGCTCTTTTGGTAATTTATCATCAATTACTTTTTTTGAGCCTGTTCTTTCAATTGCCTCTAGAACACCAAGTCTTACGTCTTGTGAAAACGCATCTTGTTCAAATGCCATTGCTACAGTGACTGGTTTTCCATTATTCTTTTCAACTGCTAGATCAATAGCAACATCAAGATATAAGTTAGCAGGAGCTAAAACTGCAAATAGATATTTATAACCTTTTGTAAATAAAGATCTAGATGCACCGTTTGCTTCTACCATTGGAACACCATACTTTTCTGTAACAGGAGCTATCGCTTTAGTTAATCCTGAACTGTATGGACCAAGCATAAACTCAACACCATCTTGTGAAATTAATCTTTCAGCAAGTTGAGCTGCTCTTTTTGGGTTTGACTCATCATCATAATAGATAATGTCAAACTTATAAGTTTTACCACCAACTTTAACACCACCCATGCTGTTAATTCTGTCAACGGCCATGTTGTAACCGTTTTGAGTATGAACACCATTAGAAGAGTATTTACCAGTTAATGAAATTGCTGCACCTAGAACAATTTTATCTCCTACAACTTTCGCAAAAGATACGACTGATGTTGATAATAAAATTACAGCTGCAGAAATAAAACTTACTATTATTTTATTTATTTTCATTTTTATTCCTCTAGTTATTAATTAATTAATGGTGAATTTAATAAAGAAACACACATAATTGCAAGTGGCAATAAAGACCTCTCTATTGGTTAGTATTGTTGAGTAACAACGATAATTACTGCAATTATTACTAATACACCCGCAGAAATTGTATTAATTGTTCTTGGCTTTGTATTTATCCAATTAATTAGTTTTTGTGCAAGCAAAGCATAACCAATTAACGATAAAAAATCTAAAACAACATAAGTTGTGATTAAAATTAAAAATTGAATTAAATAATTCCCGTTAAAATCAATAAACTGAGGGAAAATTAGTGGAAAGAACATCCAAGCTTTCGGACTAGTGCCAGCAACCAGAAAACCATCTTTAAAAAAAGAAAAGAAATTTTTTGAGGAATCTTTGTTGGTAGTTATTTCTTTGGGTCGTGAATTATAAATATCAAATGCTAAATATAAAATATATGCAACACCTATCCATTTAAAAAAATTTAGAAAATTTGGATTTTCTGAAAAGAAAGATCCAATTACAAAAATTACTAAAGTGGCTTGAATGATATTAGCAGTAATATCTCCTAATGCAGTCCAAACACATTTTTGAACTCCATAATTCATGGAATATGAAACAATGACTATTCGAGGTGGTCCAGGAGTGATAAATAAAAAAAGAATTATCTGTAAAAATAAAAAGTAATTAAGGGGAAGCATTTAAAGATAGTCCTTAAAAACCGGGAGCTAAAGATGGCTAAGAAGGACTATCTTAACTATAATATCAAAGACCAAAAAAAATGCATTAAATTTTTATTTCAATTATAAAGGGTTTATGAAAAAAAAAGGTCGCATTCCTGTAACTCGAGTAAAAAATCCTGAACCAGATGTAACTGACCCAGATTGGGTTATTTGGGCAGCATGGGCTGACAGAATTACTTTTGAAGAAATAGAAAAAAAAACTGGAAAAACAGAATCAGAAGTAATCAAAATTATGAGAAGATCTATAAAACCAACATCTTTCAGATTATGGAGAAAAAGGGTTAATCAAAAAAGTATAAAACATAGAAAAAAGTTTGAATATTCTAGAAAAGAAATTACTAGCAAAATTAAAAAAGGTGACTACTTATAGATAATGAAAAAAATTACAATTTACACAGGTCCTTTTTGTAATTATTGTGATGCAGCAAAAAGATTACTTACTAGAAATAATGCGCCTTACAATGAAATAGATATTTCAAAAGTTGACGGCGCTATGGATGAAATGATTAAAAAAGCCAACGGTAAAAGAACTATTCCTCAAATTTTTTTTGATGATGAGCACATTGGTGGATATGATGAAACAAGAGCCTTGGAGAGAGAAAATAAACTCTTAGAAAAATTAAATAATTAATCCCAATCTGTAATAGCTAATTGTTTTTTGGCTAATGATGATAAGTTTTCAATTTTAACTCTTCCATTATAATTAATTTCATAATCTTCAGCAGCAAAGTCTGGTGGACTTTCACCCCTTAAAAATTTTTTTGCTTGTTTTAAAGTGTAATCAAAGTTTTTTTTACAATGAGGAGTTGCTCCAACATATACTACATTAGAGTAATTAGATCCTAGATGTTTATCTTCTACGGCATGAACAACGTCTGGATGCCACCAAATAGTATCACCTGGATTCATTTTCGGAATTGAAATTAATCCCTCTAAAAGTAAAGAATGATATTCTTTATTTACTGACAAGGCTTTTCCAAGCTTTGATCCACATAATTCATTTTTTGGAACATCATCAAGCAAAGCTCGAGTTAAGATATAAGCCATTGCTTTAGCAATTGGGATTAGTTGAAGAGTTCCGTCATTAGGTCCTTGTTCTGTTAAAGCAGTCCATCCTTGAAAAGTTCTAAAAACGTGAGCAACAGCTGGTGATTCAAATTCAGATGTTTTATCTCTATATTTCGCATCAAAAGGATCGAAATTTAAAAAGTTATCAGAAAAAATATCTTTATAGATTTTTTGATAATAATTATCTGACCATCTTTCAACTGATCCAGCATCACAGTGGGGCGATAAACCCAAGGTATTATCACCAGGCTCTCTTCTTCTTACTCTATCCGCATACGAAAGCTCTTTATTTGGATCAAAAACTTGATATTCATCATTTTTGTATTTCCATAAATTGTTAAGCCATTTTTTTACTTTCGCCATACTTTCAGAATGTCTAATTTCTATTTGTGCTTTAGACCAATAAAGTCCAAAAATTTGCGGTTTACCTGATTTCAAATCACTGAAGTATTTATCAAGGTCAGATTTCTGTTTTTGATCTTCATAATAATTATTTTCTTCAATATAATTTTGGAGATCTTTGTTTAATCTGCTAATTGTCAAATCATCAAAAACATCTCTTACAATGACACAGCCCCTTTTCTTAATACTGTCAGTAAATTCATTGTTTTCATTTATAATCTGATCAAAAGATATTTCAGGAATAATTGGTTTTTTTGAGGCCTTTAATTTTAAAATTTCATCTATTTCAGATTTGATATATTTTTCAATTTTATTAAAATTTTCTCTATAATTTTTAGAATAATATTTTAATTTTGATTTTACTTTTTCAATATCAAGATCATTTGACATGATAGTTAGCTCTTTGGTTTGAAAACTAAACAAACACCATTATTACAGTATCTCTTTCCTGTTGGTTTTGGGCCATCTTCAAAAATATGACCATGGTGACCGCCACAATTTTTACAGTGGTACTCAGTTCTAGCATAACCTATGTGATGATCGGTTTTTGTTTCAAATACATCAGGTAAAGATTCATAAAATGAAGGCCAGCCTGATCCACTTTCATATTTTGTTTTAGAATCGAAGAGTTTAACTCCACAATTTGCACAATGAAAACTACCTTCTCTTTTTTCGTGATTTAGTTCACTGGTTCCCGCAAGTTCAGTGCCTTCTTCAAATAAAATTAGTTTTTGTTCTGCAGTTAAATTTTGATTAATTTTTTTTGGCATAATTAAATATATTTAGCACAAGATTGATGCAACATAGAGTGTAATTCAACCAGTTTATGAAAATCTTTATTATATCCTCCTCCTAAAACACCGCAAATTGGTATTCTTTTAGAAAAAAAATTTTCAATAACTAATTCATCTCTTAATCTTATTCCTTCATCTGAAATTTTTAATTTACCTAGTCTGTCATTAAAATGAATATCTACTCCCGCTATATAAAAAATATAATCAAAATTCTCTTTATTTAATTCTGTTAAATTATGTTTTAGTATTTTTATATAATTTTGATCCTCTAGATTGTCTTCTAATTCAACATCTAAATCACTGGTTGATTTTTTTGCAGGATAATTTGTCTTAGAATGCATACTGAATGTAAAAACATTTCTATTTTCTTTAAATATATCTGAATTTCCATTTCCTTGGTGTACATCTAAGTCAACTATAAGAATTTTATTAGCTAAACCTCTGTTAATTACATAATGGGCAGCAACAGCAACATCATTAAAAACGCAATATCCAGCTCCACCATTATAATTAGCATGGTGACTTCCGCCCGCTGTGTTGCAAGCTATTCCATAGTTAATTGCAAGTTTAGATGCAAGAACTGTACCACCAGTTGCAATAAGTGATCTTTGGACGACACTATCAACTAAAGGAAATCCTATTTTTTTTACTCCATCTTTGCTTAGAGTTTTATTTTTAATATCAAAAATATATTCTTTTGAGTGTGCATAATTTAATGTCTCAACAGAGCATGCATAAGGCTTATGAAATTTTTTTACTATTTTATTTTTAATTAAATAATTAGCTAATTCACCAAACTTATTAATTGGAAATTTATGATCATCTCCAATTTTAGCAAAATAATCTTCATGATTAACAACCGGTAAACTCATTGTTACTCTAGAACTCTGATAGGCTTTCCATTAACATATGCCTCTAAACCTTCAATCATTTGATTATAAAAAATACTATAATTTTCAGCTGTAACATAACCAATATGTGGGGTTAACAAAGCATTGGGCAAAAATCTTAATTTATTATTTTCTGGTAGAGGTTCTTTTTCGTAAACATCAATTCCAGCTCCGGCAATTACGTTTGTTGACAATGCAATAATTAAATCATCTTCATTAATAATTTCTCCTCTTGAAGTGTTAATAATGAAAGACGTTTTTTTCATTTTATCTAATTCCTTAAGAGTAATACAATCTTTATATCTTTCACCACCCTGAACATGAATAGATAAAAAATCAGAATTTTTAATTAAGTCTTCTTTAGTGCATGGAAGCACATCTAATTCCTTACATGTGTCTAGGTTTAAATTTTCACTCCAGGCCATAACTTGCATGCCAAAAGCTTTTCCAATCTTTGCAACTTGCGATCCAACACGTCCAAGACCAATCAATCCTAAAATTTTACCTTTTAATTCAACTCCAACTGTAGTTTGCCAATATCCTTGGTACATGTTGTCAAATTCTTCTTTAAAATTTCTAGCTAAACCCAATATTAATGCCCAAGTCAATTCAGGAGTGGGGTTTTGATTTATTTCTGTTCCACAAACAATTACTTTTCTTTGTTTTGCAGCTTCTAAATCAATAGATTTATTTCTTAATCCACTAGTAATAACAAATTTTAAACTACTCAAATTATCAATTAAATTTTTGGTAATTGGTGTTCTCTCTCTCATTACCAATAAAGCCTCAAAATCTATCAATTGCTCGATAGCATCTGCCTCATCTACAAAGGGCTCACTAAAAACTTTAAATTCATATTTTCCAGATAATTTTTCTAGATCTACAAATTGTTGGGCAACATTTTGATAATCATCTAAAATAGCAACTTTAAGCATTTTTTAATTTCTTATTTGATAATAAAATTCCAGTTATAATAAAACAAGCGCCCAACATATGATAAAACATAAATTTTTCACTAAAAAAAATCATTGCCATTATTGCACTTAGTATAGGCATTAAATGTAAAAAAACTCCAGATCGATTTGCTCCGATTAAAGATATTCCCTTTATCCACAATAAGAAAGAGGCCAGCCCTGGAAAAAGAACTACATAAGATAAAATTAAAATAAAGGGCTTTTCTAAAATTATTCTTGATCCAATTTGGTATTCGATAAAATAAATTGGTATCAAAAATAATAATCCAAATGTAATCACGACTTGTAGTAAGCTAATTTGAGAAATCTCATATTTCTGCCTCTTGAGTAAAGTTGAATAAAGTGCCCAGGAAAACATTGCAACTACCATTGTGATATCTCCTTTATTAAAATCTAAATTTTTTAATATTTGGATATCTGCTTTGGTTATAATCATTATTACACCAGCAAATGAAAAAATTACTCCAATTATTTGAAAAACATTCGTTTTCTCAATTTTTAATATTGATGAAAATAGCATTATCATTACAGGAATAGTTGAAATCATCAGTACCCCACTAATTACTTGGGTAAAATTCAATGAGTAATAAACAATAGAATTAAAAATTGTAATACTGGTAACACCCAGGATTATAAATAATTTATAATTTTTTAAAATATATTCTTTTTTTTCAATAATTTCTGGAATTGTGAAAGGTGCTAAAATTAACCAGGCAAAAAACCAACGATAAAAGTTTAATGAAAAGGGTGGTACATTATAAAAACTCGCTAACTTACCTACTATAAAATTGCCTGCCCAAAATGTGACCGTTAAAAATAGATATAGATACGCTGTGAGATTTTGATCTTTTCTCACTTAATTAAATCTAAGTGAGCTATATGGTTTTAAATCTAGATTAGTATTTTCGTTAGCAATCATACCTGAAACAATCTTCCCAGATATTGGCCCTAAAGTCCATCCCAAATGATGGTGTCCAAAACAATAGTAAACATTTTTATAATTTTTAGATGGACCCATAACTGGTAAAAAATCAGGAAGTGTGGGTCTAAAACCTAGCCACTCATCCTCGTGCTCGGGTAGATCCCCAAGCATATATTTAGCATTGTTGATTAAATTTTTTACTCTTGATTTTGATAAAGGGTTATTTAAACCACCAAATTCTACAGTTCCAACTACTCTTAACCCTTGCTCCATTGGGGTTATTCCAAAACCTCGATTTGAAAATATTACTGGTCTACTTAGTAAATGATCACAGTTTTTAAAATGAACATGATATCCTCTTTCTGTATCCAAGGGTATTTTTTCACCAAAGTTGTCAGTCAATTTTTTCGAAAATGCACCACATGCAATTACTGCCTTATCAAAAATATAACTTTGGACTTCGGTTTTAAAAACAGGTTTTTCTTCATCAAAATTAATATCTTTGATATTAACTTTGTTAAATTTACCACCTTTTTTCAAAAACAAATCAAATAGCTTTAATAGTATTTTTTTTGGATTACGAGCATGTCTTGCATAAGGATAATAAACACCTGAATGATAAATTGGCTTAATGTGTGGTTCGAGGTCGTGTATTTCAGCTTTGTTAACTAATTGCTGCTTAACACCCAATTCCTCTCTAACATTGATCTCAAGTTCTCGGCTTTTTAAATTCTGATCATTCCATATATAAAGAATTCCTTTATTCTCAACCAGACCCTCAAGATCTATTTCATCGAATAGTTCATCATAGGCTGGTAAGGCTAGATCTAAAATTTGATGCATATTTTTTGCTGTATGCATCATTTTATTAGTTGTTGAGTTCATGATAAATTTTAAAAACCATGGAATCATTTTGGGAACATAGTTCCATTTTAATGCTAATGGACCAGAGGAACTCATGAGCATTGCCGGTACATCTGTTAATACATCTGGTCTGTTAATTGGTACAGACGCATATGGAGAAAAATGTCCTGCGTTTCCATAAGATGCAGCTTGAGCACCTGGGTTATCTCTATCAAAAATAGTTACTTGAAAACCTTTTTTTTGTAAAAACAAAGCATTGGAAACGCCTTGTATACCAGCGCCCACTATTCCTATTTTAATATTTTTACTCACCGCTTCTTATACAATTAATCAATAAAAAATTAAGAGTGACAAATTATGCTAGTTTGTAATGTAATATTAAGCAATTGTTTGTTTACGATTAATTTTTGCACTCAGAACAATACCAAAACCTATCATAGTAGCTAACATTGAAGAGCCCCCATATGACATAATGGGCAGTGGTGAACCAACAATTGGCAGTAAGCCTAAAACCATTGATAGATTTACTACGATATAAATAAA
>JACWDH010000024.1 GCA_014654235.1 Pelagibacterales bacterium SAG-MED10
TTATAGCTATAGGAGCTTTACTTAAAAATTTAGGTTTTAACATTCAAGAAAGTATATTTTCTACAATGTTAACTTATGCTTTGCCTGGTTCATTAGTAATGGCCGAGTCATTATTAGTTGGTGCATCATTATTAAATATTTTTTTAGCTGTTTGGTTTGTTAATGCCAGACTTTACCCGATGGCAGTATCTTTGTTTCCACTGATGATGCATAAAAATCAGCCCAAATGGAAATATTATTTTTCATGTCACTTCATTGCTGTCTCTGCTTGGTTAATTATGAAAAGTAATTATAAAACGGTTCCAAAAGAACAAAGAATTGACTATTGGATTGGTATAGGTAGTGCAACTTGGAGTGTTGCAGTTTTAGGAACGTTTATAGGCTTTTATTTTTCAGAATATTTAAACAAAGATATGATGATGGGACTAGCCATATTAAACCCTGTATATTTCTTATGCATGATGGTGGGAGCTTCAAAAACAATACAAATAACATCCTCAGTTATTCTTGGAACTGTTCTAGGTCCAATTTTTTATTTTTTGTCACCTGAATGGTCTATTTTACTTGGAGGCGTAATTGGTGGAACAATTGCTTATTTCATAGGAGAAATCAATGTCAGTTAGTATATTTTATGCAATTTTAGTAACTTCATTAGCAACGTTTCTTTCAAGATTTCTTGGAGCTGTTAGTTCTCAAGGGATTAAAGAAACTTCAAAACTCTTCAAATGGTTCAATTGCTTAGCTTATGCAACTTTAGCAGCACTGATTGCTAGAACAATTATATTTCCAGTGGGTGTTTTAATTGACGCAAGTTATTTAAGTAGAATAACTGTTGTCATATTGTCATTAATTGTATTTTTTGTGTCTAAACAAAATTATGTTTATCCCACAGTTTTTTCTGCTCTATGTATGGCAGCTATTGCTAATTACTTTTAATTCAAATTGATTTATTTATTAAGTTAATTTAAAATTTAATATGGATAAAATTGAAGGTATAGAAGTTCACAATCATAAAGACTCTAGTAGAATATTAAATATTCAATTAGATGATGAAATTGTAAAAAAATTAATTTTCCCTTTTAATAAATTTGATTTGACTGCATTAGAGCTTAAGCCATTTACTAGATTTACAATTGCAAAAAGTTTAGATGACTTAACAAACAATAAGCTTAGCAAGTTATTGAATTCAATAATTAGAGATAGATCAACTGGCTGTTTTATTATTGGACCTAAAAACATATCATCAAAAATTAATGATAAATTTTTAGTAAAGTTATCAACAGCAGTTGCCCACCTGATAGGAACACCCAATCATGACTCTATGGCTGGAAAGTATTACGCCAGATTTCATGTGAAGCACGAGGATGCTAGTGACTCTTATTTAAGAAAAGCCTACAGAAATATGGATTTGCATACAGATGGAACATATGTGAAAGAAATTACTGATTGGTTAATAATGACAAAGCTAGAGGAGCACAATGTATTGGGTGGTGAAACAGCAATGTTACATTTAGATGACTGGGAGCATTGTGATGATTTATCAAATGATCCAGTTGGTCAACAAGATTTTATTTGGGGATCTCCTAAAAGTAAAAATATTGATTATAAAGTTGAGCATCCAGTATTTTCTTTTGATGAAAAAGGGAAACCTAAAATTTCTTATATAGATCAGTTCCCGGAACCTAAAAATATGGATCAAGGAAATTTTTTACAAAAATTATCTGATGCTTTAGAGGAAAGTAAAAATAAAATAATTACCAAATTACCTGTAGGCCATTCTATTATAGCTAATAATTATTTCTGGCTACATGGAAGAAAACCATTTAAGGAAAATAAAGAATTAAGTAGGGAATTGTTAAGAATCAGAGGCTCTTTTTTTGTTAATTAATCCAATATAATCAATATAAAGTAATCAGAACTTTATGAATTTAGGATTTATTGGTACTGGCAAAATAGCATCTTCCGTAATTACTGGAATTTGTAATTCTAAAATTTCCTATAAAAAAATCATTATTTCACCAAGAAATTTAACAATAGCCAAAAGTTTAAAAAAAAAATTTAAAAAAATTATAATTGCCAAAACTAATCAGCAAATTATTGATCAGTCTGATTGGGTTTTTTTATCTGTAACTCCCAGTGTAGGTGAAAACATTATTAAAAACTTAAAATTTAAATCAAATCAAACCATTATTAGCTTTATTTCTACTATTACATTATCTCAATTAAAAAAAGCGATAAAAGTTAAAGCAAAAATAGTAAGAGCAATACCTTTGCCACCAATAGCGCTGAAAAGGGGACCTGTTCCCATTTCGCCTCCCAACACTAAAGTAAAACATTTTTTTAATAATCTTGGAACAACTGTTGAGATTAAAAAAGAAAAATCTTCAATTAATTTTTGGGTAACATCTGGGATGATGGCACCTTTTTATGAGTTATTGAGAGTAATGACAGATTGGTTAGTTAAAAAAGGAGTAAAGAGAGACAACGCTCAAAAATATATCACATCATTATTTTTAGCATTATCAGAAGATGCAGTTAAAAATTCAAAAGAAAACTTA
Organism: Pelagibacterales bacterium SAG-MED10; assembly: GCA_014654235.1. Lineage (GTDB taxonomy): Bacteria > Pseudomonadota > Alphaproteobacteria > Pelagibacterales > Pelagibacteraceae > Pelagibacter. Next base: position 2,559 of record JACWDH010000024.1, read on the forward strand.
AAGTTGTTAGTTAAAGAATCTCAAACACCCAAAGGTTTAAATGAGCAGGGTGTAAAAGAATTATCAAAGGCTGGATTTTATAAATCACTTGAAAAAACATTGAATAGCATTCATCGAAGACTAAATAAATAGCTCGAATGTCTGAAAATATTTTAGAAATTAAAAATTTATCAAAATATTTTGGTGGATTGGCTGCTGTTTCTGATTGTTCTTTAAAAGTATCAAGAGGAACCATAACAGGGATTATTGGTCCTAACGGATCTGGCAAAACAACATTATTTAATTTGATTGCAGGTAATTTAAAGTCGTCAGGAGGTGAAGTATTTTTTGATAACGAAAATATTACAGATGTCCCTTCATTTGAATTATTTTCAAAAGGATTATTAAGAACTTTTCAGATAGCACATGAATTTTCTAACCTTTCAGTGTTAGAAAATTTAATGATGGTTCCTGGAAATCAATCTGGAGAAAAGCTTATGACCGCTTTACTAAAACCTAGTTTAGTCTCTAAAGAGGAAGAATTGGTAAAAGAAAAAGCAAAAGAAGTTGTTGATTTTCTGAACCTTGAACATTTATCAAATGAATTGGCTGGAAATTTATCAGGTGGCCAAAAAAAACTATTAGAACTTGGTAGAACAATGATGGTCGATGCAAAATTAGTACTACTTGATGAGGTGGGAGCTGGAGTAAACCGAACACTTTTAAAAGATCTAGGAAGTGCAATAGAAAAACTGAATAAAGAAAAAGGTTATACTTTTTGTATGATTGAGCATGATATGGATTTCATTGGAAGATTATGTGATCCTGTGATTGTGATGGCCGAAGGTTCAGTTTTATTTGAAGGCTCTGTTGAAGATGCAAAAAAAGATGAAAAAGTTATAGAGAGCTATCTTGGTAGAGGATCTAAAATTGAGGATCATAGCTAATGGCATATTTTGAGGGAATAGAAATGACAGGAGGTTATGGGAATGGTCCTAATATTATAAATTCTTGCACAGTAAATGTTAACAGAGGTGAAATAGTCTCAATTTTAGGGCCTAATGGAGCAGGTAAATCTACAGCTATGAAAGCTATGTTAGGCTTATTAAATTTAAAGTCTGGATCAATTAAAATTAATGGTAAGGATATTTCTAATCTTTCTCCACAGGATAGAGTTAAAGAAGGTATTTCTTTTGTTCCTCAAAACAAAAACGTTTTCGCTGGAATGACAGTTGAGGAAAATTTAGAAATGGGTGCATTTCTATTAAACGATGAAATTAAAGATATAATAGAAGAAATTTATGAATTATTTCCAATTTTAAAAGAAAAACAAAACCAATTAGTTGGTGAACTTTCAGGTGGTCAAAGACAACAGGTTGCTCTTGGAAGAGCGTTGATGATTAAACCAACAGTTCTGATGCTTGATGAGCCTACTGCTGGTGTTTCACCAATTGTAATGGATGAATTGTTTGATCATATAGTTAAAGTAAAAAGGAACGATGTAGCAATTCTAATGGTTGAACAAAATGCCAAACAAGCATTGAGTATTTCCGACAGAGGCTATGTTTTGGTGACTGGAGAAAATCGTTATGCAGGTACAGGTAATGAGTTATTAAACGATCCAAGAGTAAGAAGCTCTTTTTTGGGAGGTTAAGTTGGATATATTAAACGCATTAATCCTTTTATTAAATTATATTTTTATACCTGCACTAACATATGGTTCTCAATTAGCTCTTGGTGCAATTTTTGTTACTTTAATTTATGGAATATTAAGATTTGCTAATTTTGCAACTGGAGACATGATGGCTTTTGGTACCATGGTAACAATTTTGTTCACTTGGTATTTTCAGTCGTTAGGTATTTCTTTAGGAGTGTTACCAACTGCGTTATTAGCTATTCCATTTGGAATTTTATTTATGATAATCTATATGCTTTTAATAGATAAATTTGTATTTAAATATTACAGAGTTAACAAGAGTCCCCCTGTTCAACTAGCCATGGTTAGCATTGGAGTAATGTTTGTTACCCAAGCTGTGGTTAGAATTATAATTGGACCCTCTGATCAAAGATTTTTTGATGGAGAAAAATTTATAATTAAAGCTAGGGAATTTAAAGAGATGACAGGACTAAATGAGGGTCTTGCGTTGAAGTCAACGCAGGTTATCACTGTTTTAGTTACAATTGTATTAGTCTCATTGTTGTTTTGGTTTTTAAATAAAACTAAAACAGGTAAAAGTATGAAAGCTTATTCAGACAACGAAGACTTAGCTTTACTTTCAGGAATAGATCCTAAAAAAATTGTAATGATAACCTGGATAATTGCAGGAATTTTAGCAACTATCGGTGGAGCTTTGTACGGATTAGATAAAAGTTTTAAACCTTTTACTTACTTTAACAATATGCTTCCTATATTCGCCGCTGCTATTGTTGGAGGAATTGGAAATCCATTTGGTGCTTTTTTAGGTGGATATGTCATCGCTTTTTCTGAGATATTCCTAACTTATGCATATAAGAAATTTTTTATATATATTTTACCTGAAAGTATGGAGCCTGAGAGCTTAGTTCAACTCTTATCGACTGACTATAAATTTGCAGTTTCATTCTCTATTTTGGTAATCGTATTGCTCTATAGACCATCTGGAATATTTAAAGGAAAAGTACTGTGAGAAAAAATTTAAATGTAATTGCAGCTTATAGCATCATGATGGTTCTGATTATCCTTGTTGGTGTTTTTCAGTCATGGAATATTGCGCTATCAATTTTTAATATGTGTTTAATTTCTGCTGTAATGACAATGGGCGCAAACATTCAGTGGGGTTATGCAGGATTAATTAATTTTGGAATTATGGGATATACCGCGCTCGGTGGATTAGCTGCAGTTTTGATTTCTGTTGATCCTGTTCAAGAAGCTTGGAGTGCAGGAGGTTTTGATATTTTAATGTGTCTATGGCTTATCATAGCATTAGTATTAATTATTCGTTTTATTTTAAAAAATTTTCAAAAGTCAAAGGTGAGAACTTATAGTATTGCAGCTCTTATAATCTCAGGAATTATACTAATAAGATTCACAGCAGAACCAGGTATTGAGGCAATTGAGGATATCAATCCAGCCAAAACAGGTTTTCTTGGCGGTTTTGGATTACCTATTATTTTTTCATGGATAGTTGGTGCTTTTTTTGCGGGAGGTTTAGCATTTATAGTTGGAAAAGTGGCTTTAGGGTTAAGAGCTGACTATTTAGCAATTGCTACTCTTTTAATATCAGAAATTGTTATAGCAATTATAAAACATGAGGACTGGTTAACTAGAGGTGTTAAAAATGTAATTGGTCTTAAAAGACCAGCTCCTTATGAAGTAGATCTTCAATCAACAGACTGGTTTATAACTTTAGTTGAAAAATTTAATTCTGGAAAATTAGAAGTATTTTCTAATTTATCTGATCGACAAGCTGCATTAAACCAACTTGTAATAGAAGGCTCTTCTATCTTTGTAAAACTTTGTTATTCAGGATTATTTTTAACAGTAGTAATTATTTTATTAATTTTAACACAAAAAGCTCTTTACTCTCCGTGGGGTAGAATGATGAGAGCTATCAGAGACAATGAAGAAGCAGCAAACGCTATGGGAAAAAATGTTGTTAAAGAGCATTTGTTAATTTTTATTTTAGGATCAGCAATTGTTGGAATTGCAGGAGCAATGTTGGTTACGCAAGATGGATTGTTTACCCCAGGAAGTTATCGACCCATGAGATATACCTTTTTAATTTGGGTTATGGTTATAGTGGGCGGAAGTGGAAATAATTTTGGAGCTATATTAGGTGGTTTTGCAGTTTGGTTTTTATGGATAGAGGCTGCTCCAATTGCTTTATTTTTAATAAACTTTTTTACTGCAGGGATGTCAGAAACTCATGCTCTAAAACTACATTTAATAGAGAGTGTACCTTACTTTAGATTTTTAATGATGGGATTAGGTTTGTTGCTGATAATGAGGTATCGACCAAAAGGTATACTTCCTGAAAAAATAGAAATAAAATAAGTTATTATGAAATATATTATATTAGGTGCCGCAATTGCTTGGGCCATGTACATGGCTGATAAGTATATGTTTTAAATTAAAAAACCCCAATAACTAAAGTTACTGGGGTTTTTATAGGTAAAAATTATCTTTGTTTTTTAGTTTTAAACTTTCCACCTTTAATTTCTTGCTCTAAAAAAGAACCTTCAGCTTCACCAACTGCGGTAAAAGCTACTCCAGTTGCACCTTCGTAGTTAATCTTTTTACCTTTAGCTAGTAAATCTAAACCCTTTTTTAGTTCACCTGGATAAATCTTTGTTCCAGGAGCATTAGCAACATCCATCACATTTTTTGCAATGGAACCTCTGTCTGCAGAATTACCTGCTTGCATTGCTAAAACGATTAAAGCTGCTGCATCGTATGACTCGCCTGTATAAGGTCCGGAAGAGTCTATACCACTTGCTTTTGCAACATCAGCAAAAACACCAGCACCTTTTCCAGTAGAACCAGGCATAGATCCAAAAGATTTACTTAAATCTTTTCCAAATGCATCAACCAAAGATTGACCAATCATACCATCAGATAAAATAAATTTATCAAATGCACCAGAATCTAATGAAGCTTGAATAATTCCTTTTCCACCTTGGTCAAGATATCCAATTACAGCTACTGCGTCTCCACCAGCTGAAGCAAGTGTTGCAACTTCTGATGAATAGTCAGCTTTACCGTCTTCGTGAGCTGTTACTGTTGTTACTTTAATACCATGAGCTTTAACAGCTGCTTCGTATACGTCAGCTAAACCTTTTCCATAGTCATTATTAGTATAAGTAATAGCTACACTTTTAACTTTTCTATCTTTTGTAATATCTGCAAGAATTTGACCACCTCTAGCATCTGATGGAGCCGTTCTAAAGAAGTATCCATTATCATCTAAAGTTGTTAATCCTGGAGAGGTTGCAGAAGGTGAAATCATTACTACACCGTTTGGTACAGCAACGTTTGATGCAATAGCACCTGTAACACCTGAACAATCAGCTCCCATGATAGCAGCTACACCTTGTGAAATAATTCCTTCAGCTGCTGCAGTTGCTGCTGCTGAGTCGACACAAGTTGAGTCTGCCCTTACTGGTTCAATTTTTTTTCCACCTAATAGCGAACCTGAATCAGAAGCTTCTTTAAATGCAAGCTCTGCTGATGCTGCCATAGCTGGTGTAAGAGACTCAATAGGACCTGTGAATCCTAAAATAATCCCCATCTTGATAGCATGTCCGTCTGCCATTACATTCGATCCGAAACTAGAAACAAACATAAATACAGCGATAAATAGTTTTCTCATTATCTTCCTCTATATTGTTAGCAATTTATAAAAACTAATTTAATTATGAATAATTTAAATATTCAATGACTAAATTATCCTGTTTTAAAACAGTTTATAGCAGTAATTTGATTTATCTAATTGAGAATGGATCTAATGAAGGTTCATCAGATGTATAGAACCAGGTTGTTTTAACTCTTGTATAATCTTTAATAGAATCTATGCCAGCTTCTTTGCCGTACCCACTGTCTTTTATACCTCCAAATGGAGCTGAAGGTGAAATTAATCTGTAAGTATTAACAAAAGTAATTCCAGCTCTTATTGCCTTAGATACTCGCATTCCTCTTGATAGATTGCTTGTATAAACACCTGAGGATAATCCATATTGATTATCATTCATTTTATTAATTACTTCCTCCTCTGTATCAAATTTCATTACTGATAATATGGGCCCAAATAACTCATTTTCTGCAGTTGGCAGATTGTGATTATCACATTCTATAATTGTTGGTGGGAAGTAGTATCCTTTGTTTGAAAAGGAGTCTCTTTTACCACCACACTTAATTTTTCCACCTTGATCAACCGTATCTTTTATATTTTTTTCAATTGTCTCTAATTGTTTAAAACTACTTAAAGGACCCATCTCTGTATCCAGATCCATTGGAGCTCCTATTTTTATTTTGGAAGCTCTACTTGAAAGCTTATCTAAAAATTCGTTATAAATTCCTTTTTGTATGTAAAGCCTTGAACCTGCAATACAGCTTTGTCCACTTGCTCCAAAAATTCCAGCAGTTATTCCATTAATTGCATTTTCTTGCTCCGCATCGTCAAATACAGCGACTGGACTTTTTCCACCAAGCTCTAAACTTACTTCAGAAAGATTTTCTGCTGAATTTTTAATAATACGTCTTGCAGTTTCTGGTCCTCCAGTAAATGCAATTTTCTCTACTAGATTATGTGTTGTTAAAGTTTTACCACAAGGATCGCCAAAACCTGTAATGACATTAACCACTCCTTTAGGTATGCCAGTTTTCTCAATAAGTTTTGCAAATTCAAACAAAACAGCAGGTGCAAGCTCTGAGGATTTTATAACCACAGTATTTCCCATTGCAAGGGCAGGGGCTAATTTAGTTGCTGTTAAGAACATTTGAGAGTTCCATGGAATGATTGCAGCAACAACTCCAATAGGTATTCTCGTTGTTATTACTTGAACATTTGGTTTATCTATTGGAAGAACTGTGCCCTCAACTTTATCAGCTAAACCCGCATAATAATCATAGTATTCTGCAATATAGTTTGCTTGTTGTTTCGTTTCTCTAAAAAGTTTTCCAGTATCTATGGTTTCAACCTTACCAAGCATCTCAGCATTTTTTCTTAACTGATCCCCAATTGCTCTTAAAAATTTAGCTCTATTTCTTGGAAGTAATTTTGGCCATTCACCTTCAAATGCTTTTTGTGCAGCTTTTACAGCTCTATCCACATCTTTTGTACTTGCCTCTGGCACTACTGCCCAAGGCTCATTATTTTCAGGATTTAAAGTTTCAAATGTTTTTTTACTTTCAGAGTCAACCCACTCCCCATCAATAAACATTTTATATTGTTTAAGTTTGCTCATTAATATCTAAAAAATTTTTAATAGATAAATTTACTTCATCTGCACACTCAATACTACAAAGATGTTTACCGTTTTCTATTATCTTCAATTTGCTGTTGTTGATTATTTGATTTAATTCTTTTGCCATTTCAATTGTTGAGCCCATATCAAGTTCACCAGTAATAATTAAAGTATTAACTTTTATTTTGTCAAAATCTTCATCATTTTTATGTTTAACAAAAAGCTCATATAATTTTAGAAAATTTGTCATGTTATTTGACGAAATAATTGAGCTTATTTTTTCATACATATCTGGGTTTTTTTTTAAATATTTGTCAGTAAACCATCTTTTAAGAGCTTGCTTCGAAAGCTTTAACTCTTTTTGAGCTTGCTGAAAACGTTGGTTTACAGTTTTTTGTTGTTCATCTGATCTTTTATAAATTGAACCTATTAGTATTAATGATTGTAATCTTTGATTAAATCTCGATGCAAAATTCCTAGCAATTAAAGAACCGATCGAAAAGCCAATTAAGTGTAACTTTTGTATCCCAAGTTCATCTGTTAAGTCAATTATTTGGTCTGCAAGATCATCAAAAGATATGTTTTTTTTAGTTAAAGAAGACTTACCGTGACCCAAAATATCGTAAGCAAGTACTGTTCGGTTTTTGAAAAAATCTAATTGTGGTTGCCAAATTTCGTAAGTTAAGCCAACACCATGAATAAACACGATGGGAATATCCTGCTCTTTTTTATTGTAAAAATAATGGGTTCCAGATGCAGTAGTTGCTATGGTCATTAAGTTTTACTTAGGCTCAATACCCATCTCTTTCATATCCTGATATCTATCACCTGTCCTTGCATGGGCTCTTCCACTTGAAGCACCTCCTATTGCGATCACAACTTCATCATCAAATGGTGCATCGTGGATAGTAAATTCATGAGTTAAATAATATGGCCTCAAACCCGAGTCTGTTTTGTGCATCATGGGAATTGATATTTTTGAACCAGCTGGTCCCCTAGTATTTGTAAAACTTAAATAAGATGTGCCGCCAACAGCATCTCTAAATTTATTCCCAAATCTTAAAGTATGTATAAACGCTGAGGCATGTTCTATTTCTCCATTTAATCCAACAACTCCTGCCTTACCATATGCTAGTATTTTATCAGGTGAACCCATCTCTTTAATTAATTCAGGCACAAGTAAATCTCCAAGTTTAGGAGCTAAATCCAAAATAGTTGGTCTAAGATCTTCAACAAAGCCTTGCCCGTGCCAAGGATTTTGAAAGACTGCAGCTACTGAAACTAATAAAACTGGTTCCTTAGCTTTCTTTCCACCTTCAATAAAAGTTTTGTCTACAAATTTTGTAAACTTCCTGATTTCTAATTTCATTAACTCGCTTTTTCTATGTTGGAGCTATCTAAATTTATTTTAGGAATTACTTCATCATTAAATAATTTAATACTTCTCATACAAGCCTTATGGTCTATTCCTGGAAAATTTGACCACACCTGAAGGTTTTGTAAATTCAACTCTGATTTTAATTCATTGATCTTGTTAACAACATATTCTGGAGTACCAAATAATAAATTTCTTTTATGTAAAAATTCATAATTTAACAATTCTAATTTATGTTTTGTTTCAGGTAATTCTTCACCTGGATCCATATGATTTCCTAAACCACGCCAATGACAAACCCATCTCATATAATTTATAATATGTTCACCAGCTAACTTTTCAGCTTCTTCCATAGTTTC
>JACWDH010000025.1 GCA_014654235.1 Pelagibacterales bacterium SAG-MED10
AAACACAGCGAAGTAAAACCAAAAATAATTCTTGCTGATATTGGTATGGTGACTGAAACAGATGTTTCTTTAGCCAAGGCATCAAATGCAGTACTAATAGCTTTTAATGTCAAACCAAGTAAGGAAGCCAAAAAATTTGCTGAAAATGAGAATATTAAAATTTCGTCTTATAATATTATTTATGAAGTTTTAGATTATGTTAAAAAAAGAATGTCAGGATTATTAACACCAGATATAAAAGAGACTATTACTGGAACTGCACAAATTTTAGAAATTTTTAAAGTTTCTGGTGCAGGAAAAATTGCTGGTTCTAAAGTGACTGAAGGTGAAATAACAAGCGTTTCTGAGGTACGTATCATTAGAGATGGTGCGGTAATTTATACTGGGAAAGTAGGGACATTATTTAGAGAAAAAAATCAGGTAAAACAGGTAAGTAATGGTCAGGAATGTGGAATTACAGTGAAAGATTATATTGATTTTCAAAAAGATGATACAATAGAGGCCTTTAATGTTACATCTACTGAGAGGTCTATATAATGGCTGATAGAATAGGAAAACCAATATCGCAGAGACAGCTAAGAGTTGGAGAGATGATTAAACAGTCTTTAAGCATGATTTTCATTAGAAATGAGGCTAAGGTTCCAAAATTAGAAACTAATACAATCACGGTAACTGAAGTGAGAATGAGCCAAGATTTAAAAATTGCAAAGGCATATGTTCTTCCATTAGGTGGAAAAAATGCTGAGGAAATAATACAAATTTTAAAAGATTATTCTTTTTTAATAAGAAAAATTTTATCACAAAAGGTAACTATGAAATTTTTACCAAAATTACTTTTTAGAAAAGATGAATCTTTTGAGTATGCAGAAAAAATAGAAAACTTAATAAAACAAACAAATAAATAAATAGGAAAAAAAATGATCAAAAAGTCAAATGAATTAGCAATACATGACAAAGATACTGGATCTTCAGAAATTCAGATCGCTTTGTTAACTGATAAAATTGAAACTCTTTCAAGCCACATAAAGAAGTTTAAGAAAGATAAACATTCTTCAGTTGGATTATTAAGAGCGGTAAATAGAAGAAAGAAATTGTTGGAATACCTTAAGAAAAATAAAATGGATTCTTATAAAAATGTACTGTCGAAATTGAATTTAAGAAAATAGAAATCAAGATAGATAGAGCGGAATGGAATGGAACGAAACGAACGAAACGAAATGGAAATGAAATGTTTAAAGTATATAAAAAGGAAATAGAAGTAGCAGGAAAAAAAATAAGTTTAGAAACAGGTAAAGTAGCAAGACAGGCAGACGGAGCAATCATCGCTTCATGTGGTGAAACAGTTATTTTAGCAACAGTAGTAGGAGCAAAGAAAGTAAATCCTGATATGGATTATTTTCCATTATCAGTAAACTACCAAGAGAAATATTATGCTGGTGGAAAAATTCCAGGTGGATATTTTAAAAGAGAAGCAAGGCCAACTGAAAGTGAAACATTAATCTCAAGATTAATTGATAGACCAATCAGACCTTTGTTCCCTGATGAATTTAAAAATGAAGTACAGTTGTTACCAACTGTAATTTCATATGACAAAGAAAATCAACCAGATATTTTAGCTATAACGGCCTCATCCGCAGCGCTAGCAATCTCAGGAATGCCGTTTATGGGTCCTGTAGGAGCTTCAAGAGTCGGTTTCGTTGATGGCAAGTACATTCTTAACCCGTCAAAAGCTGAATTAGAAAATTCAAGTTTAGACTTAGTTGTAGCAGGCACAAAAGATGCTGTTCTAATGGTTGAGTCTGAAGCAAACGGTTTGACTGAAGAGGAAATGTTAAATGCAGTTAAATTTGGTCACGAGGGATTTGTTCCAGTTATTAAAATGATAGAGGAACTTGCTAACGAATGTCGAAAACCTGAATGGACTGTTGAGAAAAAAGATTTATCTGAAATTAAGAAAAAACTTGAAGGAACGTTCACTGAAGATCTTAAGAAAGCTTTTGCAACAAGAGACAAGCAAGATAGATCGAATCAAATTTCAGAAATAACTGATAAAGCTAAAAAACTTTATGAAGAAGATGAAAATTACACTGATCTTGATGTAAACAGTCAATTAAAAAATCTTGAAAAATCAATTGTTAGAACAGATATACTTAAAAACAAAAATAGAATTGATGGGAGAGGCTTATCTGATGTGAGGCCAATTTCATGCGAAGTTGGTGTTTTACCAAGAACTCATGGATCAGCTTTATTCACTAGAGGAGAAACCCAAGCTATTGTTGTTGCTACCCTTGGTACCTCTGATGATGAACAAAGACTTGAAAGTTTAGATGGTCAACAAAGAGAACGATTTATGCTTCATTACAATTTCCCTCCTTTTTCAGTGGGTGAAACTGGAAGAATTGGAACTGGAAGAAGAGAAATTGGTCATGGTAAACTAGCATGGAGAGCAATTAATTCGTCATTGCCGTCAAAAGAAGCATTTCCATATACTTTTAGAATAGTGTCAGAAATCACAGAGTCTAATGGCTCGTCTTCAATGGCAACTGTTTGTGGAACATCTTTAGCATTAATGGATGCTGGTGTGCCAATTAAAGAACCGGTTGCAGGTATTGCAATGGGTTTAATTAAAGAAGGAGATGATTTTAGTGTCTTATCAGATATTTTAGGTGATGAAGATCACCTGGGAGACATGGACTTTAAAGTTGCTGGAACTAAAGATGGGATTACTTCACTTCAAATGGATATCAAAATTACTGGTATTACATTTGAAATTATGGAACAAGCATTAAGCCAAGCAAAAGATGGAAGAGTTCATATTTTAGGAGAAATGAATAAAGCATTATCCGCTTCAAGAGATGATGTTGGTAAACACACTCCAAAAATGGAGCAAGTAACTGTTGATAAAAAAGATATTGCTGCTGTAATTGGAAAAGGTGGTGCAACGATTAGAGAGATTGTTGAAAAATCAGGTGCTAAAGTTGATGTAAATGATGAAGGAGTTGTAACAGTTGCCGCTCCAGATGAAGAAGCAAGAAACATTGCTATGCAAATGATTAAAGATATCACTGCGAAAGCTGAATTAAATAAAATTTATTCAGGTAAAGTAATGAAGATTATGGAATTTGGTGCATTTGTTAATTTCTTAGGAAAACAAGATGGACTAGTTCATATCTCAGAACTAGCAGACAAAAGAGTGGCTAAAGTAACTGACGTTGTCAAAGAAGGTGACGAAGTAAAAGTTAAAGTGATTGGTTTCGATAGAGGTAAAGTTAAACTTTCTATGAAACAAGCTGCAGAATAAAAATTAAAACCCACCTCTCCAATTGTTTTTATCATCAAATTGGTCTTTTTCTTTTTTAGAGGTGGGTCTTAATAAATAATAAATAACAAATACTATACAAACTGAAATAATTAATATTTCCATAAGCTAAATTATTTAAGTAATATTTTTTGGATCTGGCATCCCAACTTTATTATATCCAGCATCTACATAGTGAATTTCACCTGTAACACCGTTTGCAAGGTCACTTAGTAGATATAATGCTGAATTTCCAACATCATGGATATCTACATTTCTCTTTAAGAATGAATGGTCTTCATTCCATTTATATAAGAATTTTGCATCTCCAATAGCAGAGGCCGCAAGAGTTTTGATAGGACCTGCACTTATTGCATTTACTCTCATACCTTTAGCACCTAAATCTCTAGCTAAATATTTAACACTTGCTTCAAGAGCTGATTTACAAACACCCATTACGTTATAATTTGGAATGGCTTTAGTAGACTCGTAAGTCAAAGTTAACATACTCCCACCTTCTTTCATTACTTTAGAGGCTTCTTTTGCAACTTCAGTAAATGAAAAACACGAGATTAACATGCTTCTTAAAAAGTTTTCTCGTGTTGTGTTTAAGTATTCACCTGATAATTCTGATTTATCTGAAAATGCTACAGCATGAACTACAAAATCTATTTCACCCCATTGAGATTTAATGTCTTCAAATAATTTGATCACTTCTTCTTTTTTTTCAACATCACAACTGAAAGTGACTTTTGAATTTAATTTTTCAGCCAATGGTATTACTCTTTTCTTAAGAGCATCACCAAGATAAGTAAAAGCAAGTTCTGCTCCAGCTTCGGCAAGTTTTTGCGAAATACCCCAAGCGATAGATCTTTCATTGGCAACACCCATGATTAATCCTTTTTTACCTTTCATCAAACTCATAATTTAAACCTTTTCAAAAATTAAAGCAGCGTTAGTTCCACCGAAACCAAAACTATTTGACATTACAGTATTTAAAGTTGCACCAGTTTCTGTTTTTTCAATTATTGGGAATTTTTTAGCCTCTTCATCTATTTCACTAATATTTGCTGAGCCAGTGATAAAATTATTCTTCATCATTATTAAACAATAGATTGCCTCATGAACTGATGCAGCACCTAATGGATGTCCTGAAAGTGATTTAGTAGAACTAATTTTTGGAATATCATCTCCAAAAGTACTCTTAACAGCTTTCAGTTCAGTAATATCTCCAACCGGAGTGGAAGTTCCATGAGTATTGATATAATCAATTTTATTTTTTGCTGTAGCCATTGCCATTTGCATACATCTAACAGCTCCTTCACCTGATGGCGCTACCATGTCATATCCATCCGAGGTTGCTCCATAACCAGTTAATTCAGCATATATTTTAGCTCCTCTTGCCTTAGCGTGTTCATATTCTTCAAGCACTAAAACTCCACCTCCACCTGCAATTACAAATCCATCTCTAGTTTTGTCATAAGCTCTTGAAGCTGTCCCTGGTGTACTATTATATTTTGATGATAAAGCAGTCATTGCATCAAACATCGCAGTCATTGCCCAATGAATTTCTTCACTACCACCGGCAAATACTACATCTTGTTTTCCCATTTGAATTAATTCCATAGAATTTCCAATACAGTGACCACTTGTTGCACAAGCTGAACTCATTGTGTAATTAGTACCTTTAATCTTAAAAGGAACCGCAAGTGTTGCTGAGGCAGTACTTGCCATTGTTCTTGGAACAATGAAAGGTCCCATTAATTTTGGGGTTTTAGCTCTGGTCTTATCTGCAGCCAAAATTACATTTTCAATAGAGGGTCCACCAGAACCCATAACTATTCCTGTTTTAAAATTACTTACTTCTTTATCTTCTAAACCAGAATCTTTAACAGCTTCTTTCATAGCTATATAATTATAAGCTGAGCCTGAACCCATAAATCTAATTGTTTTTCTATCAACATGATCTTCAAGTTTTATGTTAGGTTTACCATGAACATGACTTTTAAGATTGTGTTCTTTATATTCTTCAGAAAATGAAATTCCTGATTTTGAGTTTAATAGAGACTGATAAACTTCTTCTTGGTTGTTACCTAAACAAGAAACAATTCCCAACCCTGTAACTACTACTCTTCTCATTATTTAAATAATCCTACTTTTAAACTATCGGCTGAATATATTTTTTGATCATCTGCTAAAACTATACCATTAGCAAGGCCTACTGTTGTTCCTCCAGGGGACATAATTTTTTTCATATCAATTTCATATCTAACTAATTTTATATTTTGTAAAACTTCTCCAGTAAATTTTACAGTTCCAACGCCTAAAGCTCTTCCTTTTCCGGGGTTTCCAATCCAACCTAAATAGAAACCCACTAGTTGCCACATAGCATCAAGACCAAGGCACCCAGGCATCACAGGATCTCCTTTGAAGTGGCAATCAAAAAACCATAGGTCTTTTTTAATATCCAATTCAGCTATTACTGAGCCCTTTTTAAAAGTGCCTTTGGTATCATTAATCTCTGTAATTCTATCAAACATGAGCATTGGTGGAAGTGGTAATTTTGCATTACCAGGGCCAAAAAGACCACCATTTCCGCAATTTATAAGCTCATCGTATGAATAGGAGTTTTTTTTCATAAAATAGAACACCCTTAATACTTGATTTTATTAAATTATAATATACATATAGTTTAGAATTATTATAAAAAACGATGATAAAAAACGCTGAATTTATTGATAAATTGAGGTCATCAGGACTTAGACCGACAAAACAAAGACTCAAAATTTGTGAAGTTTTATTTAATAGAGAAAAAACTTTTCACTTTACTATCAACGATCTCGCCAAAAGCATTTCAGACCAGCTCAATGAAAAAATATCTTTAGCAACAGTGTATAATACAGTTCATGCTTTTAAGGATAAAGGTTATCTAAAAGAAATTTCAATAAATAGTGATAAAAGTTATTTCGACACAAATATATCAGATCACCATCATTTTTTTGATGAGGATACAAATCAATTAATTGATTGTGGAAATGATGATATTGGAAAAATAAATATAAAAAATAATATTCCAAGAAAAAAAATTAATTCCATCGAAGTTTTGATTAAAGTTGCGAGTGATAATCAAAATCAAAATTAATATAATAATTTCAATAACTTAAAAACTACATTATAATTATTCTAAACTGTTGACAAGCACTTTAGAATGATTATATTTTAATGATAATTAAGGAGATTAATATGTCATTAAAAGGAACAAAAACTAAAGAAAATCTAGAAGCTGCATTTGCAGGAGAAAGCCAAGCGAATAGAAGATATCTCTACTTTGCTCAAAAAGCAGACATTGAGGGATATAATGATGTTGCATCGGTATTTAGATCAACCGCAGAGGGAGAGACAGGCCACGCGCATGGACATCTTGAGTACTTAGAGGAAGTTGGAGATCCTGCTACAGGTTTACCAATTGGTGAAACTAAAGCTAATTTAGCATCTGCTGTTCAAGGTGAAACACATGAATATACAGACATGTACCCGGGAATGGCAAAAACTGCTAGAGAAGAAGGTTTTGAAGAAATTGCTGATTGGTTTGAAACTTTAGCAAAAGCTGAAAAATCTCACGCTGGAAAATTCCAAAAAACTCTAGAGTCTATTAGTTAATCAATATTATTTAGTGGGTGGAAGCCACCCACTAAAACCCTAAATTTTTAAGATTAAATATGAGTAAAGAAGGTAGTACAGAAGCACCCATTCGTCATCCAATTAATTTTGAACATCCCGATTTTATAAATCCAGAAAAATTAGACTCGGAAATGAGAAGAGTTTTTGACATTTGCCATGGATGTAGAAGATGTTTTAATCTTTGTGACTCATTTCCCAAACTTTTTGATATGATAGATGAGTCGAAAAATGAGGATGTAGAAAGTTTATCAAGCGATCAATTCACACCTGTAGTAGATGCATGTACATTATGTGACATGTGTTTTATGACAAAATGTCCATATGTACCTCCTCATGACTTTGATTTAGATTTTCCACATTTAATGTTAAGATATAGGACCGCACAAAAAAAATTAGGAAAATTACCAGTTATACCCCGTCAATTAGCAGAAATTGATAGAAATTCCAAAATTGGAATAATGTTTTCAAAAATAATTAATTGGGTATCAAATATAAAAAATAAATTATTAAGAAAAATTTTAGAATTAGTTGCTGGAATAGATAAAAGGGTTCAATTGCCAAAATATAACACAGAAACTTTTTCAAATTTTTTTAAAAGAAATAAAGATTTAATAAAATTTGAGACAAAAACAAATTCTAGAAAAGTAGTTATTTACACAACTTGTTTTGTTAATTTTAATAAAAAAAACACAGGTGTTGCAGCTCTGAAAGTTTTAAAAAAAAATGGTGTCGAGGTTCAAGAAGCATATCCAGGTTGTTGTGGAATGCCATTTTTAGAACAAGCAGATTTACCAAAAGTAGTTCAGCAAGCAAAAAAAGTTTCAAATGATTTAGTGGAGTGGGTAAATAAGGGGTATAAAGTAATCACTCTTACAGCTAGCTGTGGATTAATGTTAAAATTTGAATGGCCTTTATTATTACCAGATGACAGCAATATTGAAAAATTATCAAAAAATGTGATGGATATTGACGAATATGTAGTTGATATATCTAAGAATGAAGGACTAGCAGAAGGTCTTCATGAAATTGATGGTGGTGTTACCGTTCATCATGCTTGCCATGCTAGAGCTCAAAATATGGGTATTAAAGCAAGAGACATGTTAAAATTGATACCAAATGCTAAAATAGATGTTGTTGAAAGATGCGCTGGCCATGGAGGAACTTTTGGTGTGATGAAAGATACACACGATTTAGCGATTAAAGTTGGGAGACCAACTGCAAGACAAATAAAAATTAAAAATAATAAGTATATGGCGTCTGACTGCCCTCTCGCAGGTAAGCACTTAAAACAGTTGGAGATTGATACAAATATTAAAAATGATGAGGCAGTACATCCCATCGAATTAATTGCAAAAAGTTATAGACTATGATTATGCCAAAAGAAAAAAGAGAAATTCAAAAAAATGATGTCATGTCTCTAGATATTTATATTAAACAAAGGAAAGAATTGAGAAAAAGTATAGTTGAATTCAAAAAAAATAGAAGAGTTCAACTTGGCCCATATGCAACTTTTTATTTTGAAAGCTATGAAACGATGTTAGCACAAGTTCAAGAGATGCTTTATATAGAAAAAGGTGGTGATGAACAATTAAAGGATGAATTGGTGGCATATAATCCATTAATACCAAATGGAAAAGAATTAGTAGCTACTTTAATGTTTGAAATTGATAATCCAGTATCAAGAGCTACTTTTTTAAGTAAGGTTGGCGGGATAGAAGAAAGAGTTTTCATGAAAATAGACGGGGAAAAAGTAAAAGCTACACCAGAAGGTGATGTTGACAGAACCTCCTCTGAGGGAAAAGCCTCATCTGTTCAATTTATTCATTTTCAATTTACAGAAAATCAAATAGAAAATTTTAAATCGTGCTCAAAGGTAGTTGAACTTGGTATAGATCATGATGAATATTCACATATAACAAAGTTAACAGACGATAATCTGAAATCTTTGTTAGAAGATTTTAATTAATTGAACCCCAAATATTGTCTATTTTAATCCAACCTTTAAATTTTCCAGATTTAATTTTACACCAATCTATTTTACATTTTTGAAGAACTAGAACTCTTCCTTTTTTAATTTTTGCTAAAGGTTTTGAAAAAATTGATGGTTTTTTAAATAAAATTTTGTCTTCAAGGGGAATTACAGAATTTATTGGTTTTAACTGTGACCAATGTATCCAGCCACTGTTATTTTTAAAATCAATGATTCTTCTCCAATTTTCTTTTTTATCAATTTGCTTAATTGGTAAATTAATTTTTTTGTAAATAAATTTTACAGGAGACTCAAAACTTGGGCCATATCTTACATTAACTTTATCTTTTTTTAGCGATAAAAAAATTTCATCAGCACTAGTAATAGAGCTAACCAATAGAATAAAAAAAAAAGTCAAAATTGTCTTTAATATTATTTGCATAGACATTTTTTTCTTTTGTGTAATTTAACTTTTCTAAATTCTAAATTTAGTAAATCGATAATCAAAATAAAACCATTCAAATTTTTTCCTATATTTAAAATTTGTTTTAAAATTTCATTAGCTTGAATGGTTCCAATAATACCGGCCACTGTCCCCAATATACCTTCATATTCACAACTTAAAATATCATCAGAGATTGTATCCTCTTGAAAAAAAACATTTTAAACAAGGGCTTTTGATATTCTTAAAGTTAAAAGTAAAAATGTGTCCATCAAATTTACTTATTGCTCCAGTCACTAAAAATTTTTTATATTGTATACAAAAGTCATTTATTAAAAATTTAGTCTCAAAATTATCTGATCCATCAACTACAAAATCGTAATTTTTTATTATTTTTCGTAAATTATTTCTATTTAATCTAACCTTATGAATATTTATTTTAGTTTTTGGATTAATTTTTTTAAGTTTTTTTGAGGCAGAAATAACTTTCGGTTTCTTTAGATCGGTATTGTCATAAAGACTTTGACGATGAATGTTTGATAAATCAACGTTATCTGAGTCTACTATACCTAAATTGCCAACACCTGCCCTTGTTAAAAATTCTGCTACTGGACATCCTAAACCACCCATACCAACAATAAGTACTTTGGCCTGGATAATTTTTTTTTGTCCCAGTATACCAATATTTTTAAGGATAATTTGGCGCGAAAATCTTTCAATTTGATTTCTATTCAATTTTAAATTCATTTACCCGTTGAACCAAAACCATCTTTTCCTCTAATTGTTTCAGGTAAATTATTGGTCTCCTCAAATTCCATTTTTACAATAGGAGCTAATATCATTTGAGCAATTCTATCTCCGTTATTAATAGTAAAAATATTATTTCCATGATTATAAATAATTACTTTAATTTCTCCTCTGTAATCACTATCTATTGTCCCTGGCGTATTTAAAACGCTTATACTGTTTTTTGCTGCTAAACCAGATCTAGGCCTAATTTGAATTTCATAATTTTCGGAAAAAGCTACAGATAACCCTGTTGGAATGAGATATGATCTTTTGGGCTCTATAATCATAGGTTTTTTTAAAAAAGCCATCAGATCCATCCCTGAAGCACCACTTGTTTTGTACGCTGGTAGTTTTACATCTGAATTTAACTTTTTTATTAATACCTTAACCATTAATTAGTTTTAGAAACAATTCTGTCTACAATTTCTTCTGATATCTCTGATTTTCTTTTTAGAAAAAGTTTTTCTTTTTTATCTTGAGAGTTTTTATAATAAATAGTCACTTCGTTAAAATCAGAATTAAATCCCCTATCTTTTTTGGATACATCGTTAGCTATTATCCAATCACAATTTTTATCATTTAATTTAGAGATTGCATTGAAATCTAAATTATTTGTTTCTG
>JACWDH010000026.1 GCA_014654235.1 Pelagibacterales bacterium SAG-MED10
AAAAGATTTCTTTATTTTTTAAAAAAGAGAAGATTGAATGGAATATTATTCAAACACCAATGTTTCTTAATTCTCGTGAAGAATTTAAAAAATATTTAGGAAACTCAAAAAAACCATTTATGGCAACTTTTTACAAAGAGGTAAGAAAAAAATCAGGAATACTAGTGGGATCAGATGGCAATCCTATTGGTGGTAAGTGGAGCTTTGATGAAGATAATAGAAATAAATTACCTAAAGATATTTCTATACCAAAATTCCCCAAAATTAATGAAACAAGTCACACAAAAAAATTGAAACCTATTATTGAAAAATTGTTTAAAGACCATCCAGGTAGTACAGATCATTTTTGGTTTGCAACAGAATATGATGATGTTGTTAAACTTTTAAATTTTTTTATTAAAGAAAAATCAAACCTATTTGGTGACTATGAGGATGCTGTAGATCAAAAAGATAACATTCTTTTTCATAGTGCTTTAAGTCCATATATTAACCTTGGGCTAATAACACCTGAATTAATAATTCACAAAGTTTTAGATTTTCATAAAAAAAATAAAATAAGAATGAATTCTTTGGAAGGTTATATCCGTCAGGTAATTGGTTGGAGGGAGTTTATGAGAGGTATTTATCAGGGTTATTCTAAAGAAATGGAAACTAGAAATTTCTTTAAACAAAATAGAAAAATGAAAAACTCTTGGTACGAAGGAAATACTGGCCTTCCACCATTAGACTATGCAATTAAGAATGCAGTCGATTATGGTTGGTCACATCATATCGAAAGATTAATGATCTTATCTAATATTATGAACTTGTGTGAGATTAAGCCTACCATTGTTTATAAATGGTTTATGGAAATGTTTGTAGACTCATCTGACTGGGTGATGGTTCCAAACGTTTATGGAATGGGACTGTTTAGCGATGGAGGTATTTTTGCAACCAAACCTTATATATGTGGATCCGCATATTTTATGAAAATGATGGATTTTAAAAAAGGAGAGTGGTGTAATACTATGGACGGACTTTATTGGAGATTTATAGATAGAAATAGAAAATTTTTTTTGAAAAATCCTCGTTTATCAATGATGGTTCGTATCTTTGATAAAATGAAAGATGAAAGAAAAAAACTAATTCTTTCAGAGGCTGATAAATTTATTAGACAAAATACTATTTAATGAAAAAAGAAAATTTGCCGTCTAAAACTTGTCCTGTTTGCAAAAGACCTTTTACATGGCGAAAAAAATGGAAGTTAAATTGGGATAGAGTAAAATATTGTTCAAAGAAGTGTTCTAAGTTAAGCTGAATTTAGTGAACATTATCGTATTACAACACATTAAGATAGAAGACCCCGGATATATCAAAGATTTAATGCAAGCTGATGGATTTAATTTAACTACTATCGAGTTAGATGAAGGTGAAAAAATACCTGATGATTTAAATAAATTTGATGGAATGTTTTGTATGGGAGGTCCAATGGATACCTTTATGGAAAAGCAGTATCCATGGTTAGTAGAGGAAAAGAAAAAAATTAAACAGTTTGTTGTAGATTTAAAAAAACCTTATTTAGGATTTTGTTTAGGCTGTCAGTTGTTAGGAGAAGTAATAGGGGGGCAAGTAGTTAAATCAAATCCTGCTGAGATTGGCATGATGGATATCAATTTTACAAAAGAAAAGGAAGTTGACAATTTATTCTCAAAATTTCCAAACCAGATCAAAAGTCTTCAGTGGCATTCTTATGAGGTGCAGGGCATTCAAAATCATAAGGATGTGACTTTATTAGCCTCGTCACCAGTTACAAAATTTCAAATTTTTAAATACCAAAACCACGCCTATGGAATTCAATTTCATATAGAAATAAAAAATACCACAGTTAATGAATGGGGATGTGTCCCAGAATATAAAAAAGCTTTGGAGGATCAGCTTGGTAATGGTGCTTTAGAAAAATTTGATCAATCTGCAAAGGATAACATGAAAGATATGAATAACTATTCTACAATCCTTTATAATAATTTTAAAAAACTTTTATGAATAATAAAATATTTGAATGGGCCGGAGTTATAACCGCAATATTATATTCTTTGTTTGTTGCTTTAAATATAGGAATTGAATTTTTTGGTTTTTGTTTATTACTTTTTTCGGCAATTTTAATCGGAATATGGGCCTATAGAGGTGGTCATAAAGGAATTTTATTTTTACAATTTTTTTATGCAACAGCTGGTATTATTGGGATGGTGCGTTGGTTTTAATTAAAGCTTGATATTATTTTTGGAATATAATTTTTAAAATTAAAAAAACCTTTGTTGCAATATTGCCAAGAAAATTGATCAAGATTTCTGTATAAAAAATTTAACTTAATATTATTTAAATTTAAATAATCTAAATTTTCACCAACAGTTGGATATAATCCACAGCAGTTCTCAACATTTTTAATTTCACTAATATCAATAACCTCAGATTCGATAGAATTATCTTTTAATCTTTGTTGTTGGTCATTAATTAAAAGAGACTTAAATTTCACTGACTTTTCACTGAGCTTGATAGATCTATTTTCATTTTTAACAGAAATTATATAAATTTTTTTAAAGTTATTTTCTTTAAAGTCAGTGATTTCAAATGAGAGATTGTTCTCAAAAATTACAAGATTTTTTTCTTCAATATTCTGCAGGTTACTGAAATTTTGTTTAATTATTGAGTAAGATTTTTCAGAAACTTTTGGAGCAGCGTTTTCATTTAATTTGATGTTTTGAAATCTGTTATTGGTAAATTTTTTTATATTCCATTCACTTGCCAGGTAATGCTTACCCTGTGTTTGAATTCCGGCTACCCATCTCCAACCAAGGGTATTAGATGCAGCATCTCCATCATAAAGATGTTTCATAAAAAATTCAGCACCAAGTTGCCAAGGTAATTCTAGAGTGAAAATCCAAATACTCGCAAACCACATTCTGGTATGGTTGTGAAGATAGTTGTTTTCTTTAAGTTCATTTACCCAGTAATTAAAGCATTCAATATTTGTTTTCCCTTCGATTGCATTTAAATATTCTTTGTTATCTTTGAAATCTTCTCTTATTTTTTTTAGCTCTATTAAATAATCATCCCATACATTTGGTCTTAGTTCTAGCCAGCCTTTCCAATAAGTACGCCAAAGAACTTCTTGGATAAACTTTTCATTTTTTGCAAATGAAAATTTATCAAGAGATTTTTTTATTATTTCCTTTTCACTTATTATCCCGTGTGTAATGTAAGGTGATAAGCATGAGACATTAGATCTTCCCTCAGGACCAAGATCAAAATTTCTTAATTTAGAGTAATCTGTGAGATTATTTTCAATAAAATGATTTAGTTTTTCAATGGCTTTCTCCCTCGAAGCCTCAAATAACATATTTAAACTACCTAGATTTTTTTTTCTTTAGACCAAGTTTGTCACTATGTCTTAATCTCAGAACAACAATTGCTCCAGCGATCAACAGTATAGCAACTGCCTCATAAACAAGAGCTGTAGGATCCATTTCTTTTCCCTGAAGAATAATAAATCGAGCAAGAGCTGTTATTGCAATAAGAAGTGGTAAGGTAATACTTATGGATTGTTGATTCCAAAAAACTCTGACCATTGCAAGTACTTCTAAATATAGAAACATTAAAAGCAAATCAGCTAATGTAACTGATTGGTTCAAAAACATATTTGAAATCTCAATACCAACAGCAATAACAGTGCTGATTAAAATAATGCACATTAATCCTAACTGTAAGTTTTTCGCTATCTTATCCATTACTTATCTTTACTAAATGGCAGCCATTTTTCAAACACTGATTTTGAAGAACCATCATAAGGAATAGAGTAAGAGTATGGGTTTGGACTAGTTAAAACTTCAATTCCTTTTGAAAAGACAAATATAAAAACTATAACAAAAACAATTACCATAATCTTAAAGGGATCAAAATTTTTTGTCTTAAAAACGCTAGCAGAACTTTCTTCAGCTCTGTGAAAATGTTTAAATGTCATATACACAGCAAATATCAAACCAATATGTGCTATAAACAGACCTGCCCAGCCAAATGCAAAAGTTGTATATGAAAATACATACAAACTAAAAACAGTAGTCCAAATAAAACTTAGGACCAAAAGAATTTGTAATCTAACTGTTTTAGGAAGGGCACGAAGATCATTTTTACTGTCATCAAATAAAATATTAGCAGTATCTCTCATCCAATTTTTTAATGATTCCATAATTTTAAGATATAGCTTTAAACTAATTTGACAAACGATAAATTGACCTAAGATTAATTAAGAATACAGTTTTTTCTTGTGATAATTAATAAATTTTTCAACATTTGACTTGTTAAACGTTTTATTTTCCTCGAACGAAACTTTTTTCATTGAGTAAGCATTACTTTTAGTTTGTCTAGAATTAATTGTAACATTTCCTTTATAAAGTTTAAGTTTCACTGAACCGTTTACCTTATTTTTTTTTAGATCTACAATTTTTTGTAGTTTAAATCTTTCTTTGGAAAACCAGTAACCGTTATAAATAAGTTCGGCATATCTCGCCATGATTTGATCTTTTTTATGCATGGTGTCTTTATCTAAGGTTACAGACTCTATGGCTCTATGTGCATGGAGCAATAGAGTACCTCCAGGAGTTTCGTAAACCCCTCGTGACTTTATTCCTATGAATCTATTTTCCACTAAATCAACTCTCCCAATTCCATTTTTACCTGCGAGTTGGTTTAATTTCTCTAATAATTTTGCTGGAGAAAGTTTTTTTCCATTAACAGCAAATGGATCTCCGTTTTTAAAATTGATAGTAACAAAAGATGCTTTATTTGGCGCCTTTTCAGGTGAAACTGATCTTTGAAAAATAAATTCTGGAGCAGAGTTTTTTGGATTTTCTAAAAGCTTACCTTCAGTAGAGGTATGAAATAAATTATCATCAACTGAAAAAGGTGGAGCACCTTTTTTATCCTTTGGAATAGCTATCTTGTGTTTTTTTGCATAATTAATTAGATCAGTTCTAGATTTTAAACTCCATATTCTCCAAGGTGCTATGATTTTTATTTTTGGTCCAAAGTAATGATACCCTAGTTCAAATCTTACTTGGTCGTTTCCTTTACCAGTTGCACCATGAGAGACTGCGTATGCTTTAAATTTCTTAGCAACTCTGATTTGATCTTTAGCTATAAGTGGTCTTGCGATAGACGTACCTAACAAGTAGATACCTTCATAAATAGCATGACCCCTGATCATTGGATAAACATAATCTTTTACAAAGACATCTTTTAAATCTTTAATAATTATTTTTGTTACACCAAATTTCTTTGCATTAGAGATTATTTTTTTTCTATCAATCTCTTGCCCTACATCTGCAGTGTAACAAATTACTTCTGCATCATAATTTTCTTGGAGCCACTTTAAAATAATAGAGGTATCAAGCCCTCCAGAATATGCTAGGACAATTTTTTTTTTTGATTTCATTAAATTAACTGCAAGCTTTTCGAGATGCGTTATAAGCTTTTGTAAACCCTAGTAATGAATAATGATCAATTGTTTGAGAGCCTTTTTGATTATATCCAGTAACCATTAATCTAGATCCCTTTCTCATTTGCTTAATCATTTTTAATTCAATTTTATTATCGGCAATCCAAGCAAAGCCTTGTTCTTTAATATCAAATTTAAACTTATTTTTTCCTGAAGTTGCAGTAACAGAGTTGCTTTTGTTAAATTCATAGCCTGGGGTAACACTTACTTCATTAGTAATACTTTTGTTTGGTCTAAAGGCTACAAATAATTTTGCATCTCTCTTGTTTGATTTTGGTGCTTGCAAGATAGGTGAGGATTGTGCAAAACAAACTTTTCCACTTTCTTCTGAAACTACCATTGCTTCCCAATCTTTGTACTTACCTATTTTTTTTACTTCTTGGGCATGAAGTTGACCAAAGCTTGTTAAAAACAAAATAGTAAAAAATGTTATAATTTTTTTAACTAAGGACATGGATTTGGGTAAATTTTTTGAACGTGGTTAATTTCTTTAATGACATCATCTGATAGATTAACATTTACACTTTCTATGTTTGTTTTCAACTGCTCCATTGTTGTTGCACCAATAATTACACTTGTCATAAAGTCCTGTATTTCACAAAATTTGATAGACATTTGACTCATATCAAGATTATGTTTTTTGCTTATATTGTAATAAAGCTCTACTGCTTCTTCAGTATTTGGCTTTCTGTATCTTGTCCAAAAATCAAAATCTCTTTCCATCCTAGATCCTTTTGGAAATTTTTTATTTCTGTATTTTCCACTTAAATAACCACTTGCAAGGGGAGAGTATGACAAACAACCAATTTCCTCTCTTATAGATACCTCAGCTAATCCAACTTCATAGGATCGATTCAATAAACTATATGGATTCTGGATTGACATCATTCTAGGTAAATTTTTGTCCTTTGACAGTTTTAGAAAACTCATTGTTCCCCAAGGGGTTTCATTCGATAAACCAATATGCCTAATTTTACCCTGATCTATGTATTTATTTAATTCTCCCAATACATCTTCAAATTGGTTCCAGTTATTTTCTTGATGAACGTAACCTAATCTACCAAAATTATTTACTTTTCTTTCTGGCCAATGAAGTTGATACAAATCTACATAATCTGTTTTAAGTCTCTTGAGACTATTATTTAATGCAGTCTCTAAGTTTGTACCAACAAAACTATTTTCTCCATTTCTTAAATAATCCCGAGCAGGTCCAGCAACTTTAGTTGCAAGAATTACCTCATCTCTTTTTTTGGTTTTCTCAAACCAGTTTCCAATAATTTCTTCAGTGTCACCGTAAGTTTCTTTTCGTGGAGGAACAGCATATAACTCTGCAGTGTCCCAAAAATTTACTCCCTGATCTAAAGCAAAATCCATTTGTTCAAATGCTTCATTTTGGGTATTTTGCTCACCCCAAGTCATGGTACCGAGACAAATTGTGCTTACTTTTAAGTCCGTGTTACCTAGATTTTTGTAATTCATCTGAAAATTATGTTAATGTTTTATTAACCTTTTAAGGTATCTTGAATAATTAGTAAAAGGCTATTATATAATGCTCATATGGAATTTGATAAAAACGGAATACTGAATAGAGCTAAGGCAGCTCAACAATCAACTGTTGTAATGGATGAAGGCTTAAGAGCCTACATGCTAAAAGTTTATAACTATATGGCAACAGGAATTTTATTAACCGGAATAGTTGCGCTGTTAACATTTAAAATGTCAGTCGTTACTAACGATGCTGGATCTATAGTGGGCCTAACGCAAATGGGTAATGCAATTTATATGTCAGGTTTAAAATGGCTTGTGATGCTTGCGCCATTAGGAATTGTTTTTTATATGAGTTTTGGAATTAATAAAATGAGTGCATCAAAAGCTCAGACAACTTTTTGGGTTTTTGCAGGATTGATGGGCTTATCTTTATCTTCAATCTTATTAGTTTACACAGGCATGAGTGTAACAAGAGTTTTCTTCATTTGCTCAGCAACTTTTGGAGCGATGAGTATTTATGGTTACACGACTAAAAGAGATTTAACTAAATTAGGTTCATTCTTAATGATGGGTTTAATTGGAATAATTATAGCTTCTATAGTCAATATATTTATGAAGTCATCAATGATGTATTTTGTAATTTCAATATTGGGAGTTTTAATTTTTGTTGGTCTTACTGCCTACGATACACAAAAAATCAAAAATATGTATGCCGCTAGTGATACGGGTGAAATCATGGGCAAAAAAGCAGTGATGGGTGCATTAACTCTTTACTTAGACTTTATAAATTTATTTATAATGTTGTTGAGACTTTTTGGTCAAAGACGATAGTTTTTTCAGAGTTTTTTCCAATTCGTATTTTTTAATAAAATTTTAAGTTCAAAAGAATTTTTTAAGATTTTACCATTTGTATCAGTAATCAGATACTTAAGGTTTTTGTTTTTGGGTTTGAAATTTTTACAAATTTTATACAGGGCATTTTCTGTAGCGTTCTTAAAAACACTAAAACTAACTTGCTTGCTAGAAATATTTAGTCCGTAGTCTTTCCATGATCCTTCAGAAACCATCTTTGCATATAAATCTAAAATAATTTTGAGTTCATCTTTTTCAAAAAATTGTTTTTGCTCTATTTTATTTTGTGGATTATTGATTACTAATTTTAAATTACTGTGCATCAATTTTATGTTTGTTTATCAAAGGAATTTGAAAGGCAGTAAAAATTATTGTTATTGGCAACATTCCCCATACTTTAAAATTAACCCAAAATTCCTCAGTTTGTGTTCTCCATACAAATTCATTAAGTACAGCGAGCCCAAGGAAGAAGAACATCCACCTTTTATTTAGTATCTCCCATCCCATATCTGTTAAAGGGATTGATTTTCCCATAATTTTTTTTAAAATTGGTTCTCTTGTAAAATATTTTCCAAAAAATAAAGCTAAAGCAAATATTATATTTATTATTGTTGGTTTAACGTAAATGAATATAGGATCATTAAAATAAATAGTTAATCCTCCAAAGAAAGTTATTAAAATTCCACTTACCAAAGGCATTGGAGGTATTTTTTTTTCAAAGAACCATACAACCGCTAAAGCAATTAAAGTTGCAACTATCAGTGGAGGAATTGCAACTGATAAATTTTTATCATTATTATAATAAAAGAAAAAAAATATCGCTAAAGGCCCGAAATCGGTAGTAAATTTTAAAAAAGATTTATTCACTAAAAAGATATTAACATATTTGCCACATCACAAAACATTAATCTTTTTTGCATTGATTTTTATATTTAAATACCCATACTAATCACAATGCCAATCCAAAAAGCTAAATTTTCAATCGGCGACATTGTTAAACATAAACACTTTGAATTTAGAGGTGTTATTTATGACGTTGATTTTGAATTTAATAATTCCGAGGAATGGTATCAATCAATTCCAAAGAACGTTAGACCAAGAAAAGATCAGCCATTTTATCACTTACTTGCTGAAAATGATGAAATTACTTATGAGGCATACGTTTCAGAGCAAAATTTGCTTATGGACGATTCTGATGAGCCAATAAAACACCCTCTAATTGAAGAGATTTTTTCAGGTAAAAAAGGCTCAAGTTATTTTAAGCTTTCGAACTAAGTAAATCACCATTCCAACACATTCTGCTCAAAACTAGGCCATAAATATTAACTATACTTATTTATATTCTGATCAAGGATGTTAAACGTTATATTTAGTCCTTTTGTCTCCCCCTCTACATTCTTGATCAGATAACTTTTTCACAATAGAAATTTTAAAATTAATCCCTAAATATCAAGTATGTTCAAACTTTTAGAACCAAATAAAATATTTCAAATAACATCTAAAGCTCCAGGGTATGTCTTGTTTTTATTTGTTGTTGTTCTAACAGTTGGTTTAACTGAGGCGTTAATTTTGTCTCCAGAAGATTATAAACAAAGTGATGCAGTAAGAATAATGTATGTGCATGTTCCATCAGCATGGATCTCACTTGGAATTTTTTCGTCTATAACCCTACTGTCAGTTAGTGGTTTTATTTTTAAAAATAAAAATTTATTTTTAATTGCAAAAAGTTTGGCTCCGTCTGGATTTGTATTTAACATTATTGCATTAGTTACGGGTTCTATTTGGGGCAAGCCTACATGGGGAACTTGGTGGGCTTGGGATGCCCGAATTACTTCAATGTTAATTTTAGCATTATTTTTTGCTTTGTATTTAATTGCATGGAGAATTTATGAAAAAGAGGAAAAGGTTTTTAAAATTACCACTTTTATTACAATCATTGGTATAATTAACGTTCCAATCACTAAATACTCTGTTGAGTGGTGGAATACACTTCATCAGCCTGCCTCAATTAATATTTTATCAAAAAGTTCAATTCATTCATCAATGCTTTTCCCTTTGTTGATAATGACTGCGGCATTTGCTCTATTTTCGTTGTTAATTTTCTTAATGAAATATAATACAGAACTGATAAAAATTAAAAATAAAGGCTTAGATAGATTATGATCAATGAATTACTTTTTATGAATGGATACGGGGTTTATGTGTTGTCTGCTTTTGGCTTTACTCTTTTAAGTTTTTCTGGCTTGTATGTGATTACAAAATTACAATTTGCTAAAGAGCAAAATAAGTTTGTTGCTAAATTCGGATCTTTAAACACTGACAAAGCTAATTCTGCAAAATTACAAAGAATAAACAAAGAAATTTTAGCTAACGCCACAAATAACTAACTTTTGAACCATGTATGGTCGTAAAGTTAAATTAAGATTTTTGTTTGTATCATTAATTTTAATCACTTTAATTTTAACAGTATTTTTAGTTTTAAAATCCTTAGAGGAAAATGTTGTTTACTTTCAATCACCATCTGAGATTAAAACACTGACAGAATTAGACAAAAGTAAAATAAGAGTTGGAGGCATGGTTAAAAAAAATTCAATTAATGTTAACTCAGATGAAGTTAATTTTATTATTACAGATTTTAAAAATGAAATAAATGTCAGTTACTCTGGTGCTGTCCCCAACCTGTTTGC
>JACWDH010000027.1 GCA_014654235.1 Pelagibacterales bacterium SAG-MED10
CAATCGTAACTTGTATTTAATTTTTTAGTTTATAAAAAGTTCATAGAACAGAAAAATGAGTTATTTAGCTAAAAATTATAATAGAAAAAAGTTATCATTTGTTAGAGGAAAAGGAAGTTTCCTTTATACTAAAAATGGCGGCAAATATTTAGATTTTGTTCAGGGAATTGCTGTAAATTCATTGGGTCATGCTCATCCACAATTAGTTAAAGCTATAAACCAACAATCAAAAAAACTCTGGCATGTATCCAATGCATTTGTAATACCTGAAGGTGAAGAGTTAGCAAAAAAATTAGTGGAAAAAACTTTTGCAGATTACATAATGTTTCAAAATAGTGGCGCAGAAGCTACTGAGGCTGCTATAAAAGTTGCAAGAAGATATTTTTTTTCAACAGGAAAACCAAATAAAAATAGAATTATTTGTATTAAAAATTCATTTCATGGAAGAACTATAGCTGCAATCCATGCTAGTGGTTCTAAAAAAATGACAGAAGGTTTTGGCCCAAAAGTTGCGGGTTTTGATCATTTTAATTTTGGAGATCATAAAAAATTGAAAAAACTAATTACCAAAAAAACAGCTGCAATTATGGTTGAAACAATTATGGGAGAAGGCGGAATTAAAAAAATACCAGATTGGTGCTTAAGAGGATTAAGAAAACTATGCGACAATAAAAGAATTTTATTAATATTAGATGAAGTCCAGTGTGGAATAGGTAGAACAGGAGATTTCTTTGCATTTGAAAGCTCTAAAGTGAAGCCAGACATAGTACCCATTGCAAAAGGAATTGGTGGTGGTTTTCCAATAGGAGCAGTTTTAATGAATAAAAAAGTTGCCTCAGGTATGACAGCAGGAACACATGGATCAACTTTTGGAGGTAATCCACTTGCAATGAAAGTAGGAATTGCAGCTTTAGATATTATATCAAAAAAAAGCTTTTTAAATAAAGTTAAATCAAACTCTAAATACTTCCATATTCATTTATTGAAAATTAAAGAAAAATTTCCAAATATTATAAAAGAGGTTAGAGGTCAAGGTTTTTTAATTGGCTTGCAACTTTATAAAGACCAAACAAAATTTATAAAACAACTTATGGATAATAAATTGTTAACTATTAAAGCTGCTGAAAATGTGGTTAGAATTCTGCCTCCTTTAAATGTAAAAAAAACTGAAATTGATAAAGCTGTTAAAATAATCAAGATGGTTTGTTCAAAATATAACTAATGAAACATTTTATTAATCTTAAAGATATCTCATCAAAAGATCTGAGAAAAATTTTATCAGATGCTAAGAAAAGAAAAAAAAAAAGAAATTCACTAAATACTCTTGAGATAGATAGAGGTTCGCCTCTTAAAGGTAAGCTACTTGTTCAAATGTTTGAAAAATCAAGTTTACGAACTAGACTGAGTTTTTATCTAGCAATAAAGCAACTTGGTGGAGGCACATTAACTTTGAGAGCCAATGAACTTCACTTAGGCTCAGGAGGAGAAACACTAGAGGATACAGCAAAAATTTTATCAACTTATGGTGATGGCTTTATGTTAAGAACAGATAAAGATAAAAAATTAGAAAATTTTAAAAAATTTCTAAAAATCCCAGTAATAAATGGCTTAAGTCCTTCTTCTCATCCAACTCAAGTTTTATCTGATATTTTTACAGTAGAGGAAATTAAAAAAAAACCAATATCAAAAATGAATATAGCCTGGGTAGGAGACTCAAATAATGTACTAAATAGTTTAATAGCAGCCTCTATAAAATTTAACTTTCAATTAAGCATCGGTTGTCCAAAAAAATATTATCCAAATAAATCAATATTAAATTGGGTTAAAAGTTTTAATAAAAAAATTAATATTTTTGATAATGCTGAGAAAGCAGTGTTTAAAGCAGACGTAATATTTTCTGATAAAGTGATATCTTTAAATGATAAAGTAAATAAAAAGAAAAAATTAAATGACTTTAAAAATTTTAGAATTACAAAAAAATTAATAAAAAAGGCAAAAACTGATTGTATATTTTTACATTGTTTACCAAGAGGTTCAGAGGTAGAGGAGGAAGTTTTTTTTAGCAAACAATCAAAAGTTTGGCAACAAGCACTTAATAGAGTACATGTTCAAAAAAGTATTTTGTTGTATTGTTTTGGAAAACTAAGGTAAAGATAAAGGACTATCTGAATTTTGGTTTAGATATTTTATAACTGAAGCTCTATCTTTTTCTTTTCTAAGTCCTGCGAAAGCCATCTTTGTTCCCTTAATCCATTTAGCAGGTTTTATAAGATAACCATTAAGCTCTTCAAAGGTCCATGACTTTTCATATCCTGCAAGTGCTTTTGAGTATTTATAATCACTTACGGCTCCAACCTTTCTACCAACCACATTATACAAAGCTGGACCAATTTTATTTTTCCCACCTTTTACAATAGAGTGACAAGCCGCACACTTTTTAAATATTTTTTCTCCATTAGCAACATCACCCATTGACATTAATGTAGCAATATCAACTACCTTTTCTGTCGTTTCATTTGTAGAAGCAACAGCTGTAGTAATTTGATCTACTTCAACGCTGTAGCCAGGGGTTTCAGGCTTTTCAACATGAAAAACGACTTCAGAAATCTTACCTAATCCAATAATTAGCAAAGCAACCATTAAAATAGCTGCAATCACCTTATTAATTTCAAAAGAATCCATTTTATAAAAATATATTTTGAACGTATAACACTATAAATTAAAAATTGCTTATATTTTAATGTACAATTTTGCCTCTGTTTATAATCTAAAATTAAATAAAAAATAGAATGAAAACATTAATTATTATTCCATCTAGATTGTCAGCAACTAGATTACCAGGCAAACCACTACTTAAAATTAATAGTTTATCAATAATTTCACATGTTTTTAAAAAGGCTGAGGAGACAAATATTGGTGAAGTCTTTGTGGCCACTCAAGATCAAGAAATTATTGATGATGTAAAAAAAAACGGTGGGCAGGCAATATTAACCAATAAAAATCATAAAACTGGCACTGATAGAATAAATGAGGCAATTAAAAAACTTGGAAGGACTGATGTCGAATTAGTTATGAACCTTCAAGGAGATGAACCACTTATGAATGTAGCAGATATACAGAAGTTGCATGCTCAAATGGTTAAAACGAAATTTGAATTCGGTACTTTAGCATCAAATATTACAGATCAAGAATCATATGATAATTTAAATGTAGTAAAAGTTGTTACTAAAGAAAGTTTAGATAACAATCAATTTCCAGAGGCTATTAATTTTACAAGAAAACTTAATGATAAACCTAAAAATATTTATAAACATTTAGGCATTTATTGTTACAAATTAAAAACTCTTGAAAAATTTGTTTCATTTAATCAATCCGTTAATGAAATTAAGTATAAGTTAGAACAGTTAAGAGCACTGGATAATGAAATGAAGATTAATGTTGCATTTGCAGATTCTTCCCCAATAGGTGTTGATACTGAAGAGGATTTTGTAGCCATAAAAAAAATAATGGAATATAAATCAAAATGAATAAAATATATTTTCAAGGAACTTTTGGAGCATATTCGCATTTAGCAGCACTATCAATTAGTCCTAAAGCAGAAATATTACCCTGTAAAACTTTTGATGAATGTTTTTTAAAAGCATCTAAGGACCCAAATTCTAAAATTATAATTCCTGAGTCAAATAGAATTACAGGCAACATTGGTATTGAGTATCTAATTTTTGAATACAGGTTAAACATTTATTCAGAATATTTTCAAAAAGTTGAACATAATTTATTGGGTATCCCTGGCACAAAAATTTCTGATATCAGAGATGTTTATTCGCATGGCCAAGCATTGTCTCAATGTTCTAAATTTATAAAATCAAATAATTTAGTTGAACATGTAAGAGCAGATACTGCGGGGTCAGCTGAAATGATTTCAATATATAAAGATAATAAAAAAGCTGCAATTGCATCGTCACTAAGTGCAAAAACTTATGGTTTAGAAATAATAAAAAAAAACATTGAAAATGAAAATGGAAATTTAACTAGATTTTTAATTATGGGAAAAAATATTTCTCAACCGGAGTTTGGGAAAAAAAAATATATTACTTCATTTTTATTTAAACTTAAAAGTAAACCAGCAGCTTTATATCAATCTTTAGGTGGATTTGCTATTAACGGAGTTAATTTAACAAAATTACAAAGCTATCCTGAAAAGAATAGTTTTGATTCTTTCTTTTTTTTATGTGATCTTGATGGTCATATTGAAGATCAAAAAGTGCAAAAATCTTTAGAAGAATTAGGATTACATTGTCAAGATTTTCACGTCCTAGGTGTTTTTGAAGCTGACAAACAACGAGAAAAATAAAATTTTATTCTTTTCTTGTAGACTAGAAATTATTACTGCTATAATACTTTTGGAGGCTAGAGGTGGGTGCTGCTTGAACCCGACCAGATCTTAACGGAAGCAGTCGTAGAGACAGTTATTCAGGTTCTAGTCTCCTTAATAAAATTTATATGAATAATAATTCTAAAGTATTAGCTTTAAAATATAGACCTCAGATTTTTGAGGATCTTATTGGTCAAGATGTTGTTTCAGAAACTATAAAAAATTCCATTAAAGCTGACAAAATACCTAATGCATATTTATTTACTGGAATTAGAGGCATAGGAAAAACAACAATTGCAAGAATAGTTGCAAAATCTATTAATTGTTCAAAACCACTTGATAATCAATGTAAAATAAAATGTGAAAACTGCGATGCTATAACTAATTCAAATCATATAGATGTTTTGGAAATGGATGCTGCAAGTAAGACCGGTGTTGATGATGTGAGGGATTTAATTGAATTCTCAAGATATGGACCCTCTATAGCAAAATATAAAATTTTTATAATTGATGAAGTTCATATGTTGAGCAAACAAGCGTTCAATGCTTTGTTAAAAACACTAGAGGAACCGCCCGAATATCTTAAATTTATTTTTGCTACGACAGAAATTAAAAAAATTCCAATTACAGTTGTATCAAGATGTCAAAGGTTTGACTTATCAAGAATAAAATCATCTGAATTATTTGAATTTATAAAAAAGATCAAAGATAAAGAAAATGGTAAAGCATCAGATGAAGCTTTAAGATTAATTGTAAAAATATCAGAAGGTTCTGTTAGAGATGCCTTATCTCTATTAGATAGAGCTCTATTAAGTTTAGATAAAGGGACAGAATTAGACTTAAAAGCGGCTCAAAAAATTTTTGGTTATTTTGATAAGTCACAACTAATAGATCTCTTTAAATTAATTTTTGAAGGAAATGAAAAAAAGGTTATTTCAATTTATAGAAAAATTTACGATCAGGGAGTTGAACCAAAAATTTTTATTAATGATTTTTTAGAAATACTTTATTATTTAAAAAATATAAATTCGTTAACTTTAGAAAGTACAAATTTTTCTTTAAATGATGAGGAATTTACAAAAATTAAAGAAATTTCTAATGGTTTAGAAAGTCAAACACTAATTTTATTTTGGCAGTTCACTATTAAAACTCTTGAAGAACTAGATATTGTTTCAAATCAAAATTTATCGATTGAAATGTTTTTGACAAGGCTGATACACTTAAATTCTTTAAATTTAAAAGATAATTTTGGAAAAGAAATTAAAATTGATAATTCTATTGAAAATAAAGAAACTAATAATTCCTCTAAAATGATTAATCAAATAAAGAATGTTTCTCAAGAGGAAAAAAGTAAGCCAGAAATTCAAACTGAAATTAAAGCTTATAAAAATTTTATTATTAAGTCATTTAATGATTTAATCGAGATTTGTTCAAATAAAAAAGAAATAAAATTAAAATATGAGCTTGAAAAAAATGTTAATCTTGTAAAGTTTGAAAACAATAGAATTGAAATATCTTTTAACGAAAGTTTAAATAAAGATTTTGTAAAAGAATTATCGTTGAAACTTTTTGAATGGACTAATGAAAGATGGATAATTACATTCAGCAAATTAAAGGGGGAAAGGTCTATAAAAGATCAACAAAAAAATATTAAAGAAAAATTAATTGATGATTCTAAAAACTCTGAAATTTATAAAAATGTAATTAATAATTTTCCTGATGCTGAATTAATAAATGTTAAATCAAAAAACAAAGGTAATGATCATGACTGATTTTAGTAAAATTTTAGATAAGGCTAAAGAGCTAGAAGCTAAGATGAAAGAAAGTCAAAAAAAAATTAAAGAAATTAGAGTTGAAGGAGTTTCAGGATCAAACTCAGTAAAAATAACTCTAGATGGGGAAGGAGAGATGCAGACAATTAAGTTGTCTGATGAAATTATGCATGAAAATAAAGCTATAATTGAAGATTTGATTGTTGCAGCACATAACAACGCTAAATCTCAGCTTAAATCAAAAACTTCAGAGGAAATTTCAAAAGCCGCAGGTGGTTTTGGAATACCTGGTTTTAAATGGCCTTTATAGGAAATGCAAAATATTAGTGAGATTGAAGAACTTATAAAATTAATTTCTAGACTTCCTGGTTTGGGTCCTAAATCAGCTAAACGTATTGTTTTAAAATTAATTAATAATCGTGATGAACTTGTAAAACCATTGGCAAAAGCTTTAGCTGAAGTTTATAAAAATATTTCAAGATGTAAAATTTGTGGTCTATTAAAATCTTCTTCTGTAGAATGTAGTTATGACAATTGTAGTATTGTAGGAAAAAAGTACGACAAAATTTGTGTAGTTGAAAACATATCTGATCAATGGAGCATTGAAAGCTCAAGTATATATCAGGGATATTTTCACATTTTAGGTGGTACAATTTCATCTGTTGGCCAAAAAAAAGAGGATTTATTAATCCACTCTTTGGTTGAAAGGGTTAATAAAGATAATATTGAAGAGGTAATTTTAGCAACAAGTGCAACCGTTGAGGGTCAAACTACTGCATATTATGTTCAAGATAGTCTTAAAAATACAAAAGTTAAGATAACAAAACTTGCTCAAGGATTACCAGTTGGAGGAGAGATTGAAAGTTTAGATGATGGAACTTTATTTTCAGCTTTTAAAAATAGGTCAAAATTAAATTCTAATTCTGATTAGATTTTTTTAAAATTCTATTTAAATGCAGAAGTGGCTCTGTATAGCCAGATGGTTGTTCTTTTCCTTTAAAAATTAAATCACAAGCAGTTTTAAAGGCTACAGATTTTTCATAATTGTCACTCATTTTTTCATAATTTTTGTCATTTTCATTCTGTTTATCTACAATTTTGGCCATCTGTTTCATTATTCCTAAAACTTGAATTTTTGTTGTAACCCCATGATGTACCCAATTTGCTATGTGTTGTGAGGAAATTCTTAAGGTTGCCCTGTCCTCCATCAATCCCACATTGTTTATGTCTGGAACTTTTGAACAGCCAACTCCCTGGTCTATCCATCGAACTACATACCCTAATAATGTTTGTGCAGAATTTGAAATTTCAGAGTTAATTTCATCTACAGACCAATTGGGTCTATCAGCAATAGGAATTTCTAAAAGATCATTTATTTTAGCTTGTTCTCTAGCTTGAATTTTCTTTTGCTCCTCAAAAATATTTATTTGATGATAGTGTAGGGCATGTAAAGAGGCAGCAGTAGGAGAAGGTACCCAAGCACAATTAGCACCAGCTTTTAAATGATTTATTTTTTCGTCAATCATTTCTTTCATTTTATCTGGCATGGCCCACATACCTTTTCCGATTTGTGCTTTACCAGAAAAACCACACTTTAGGCCAATATCCACATTGTTATTTTCATAAGCTGAAATCCATTTAGATGATTTCATTTCTCCCTTTTTAATCATAGGCCCAGCTTCCATTGATGTATGCATCTCATCTCCAGTTCTATCTAAAAAACCGGTATTTATAAAAAAAACTCTATTTTTTAAGGTTCTGATACATTCTTTTAAATTTGCTGAGGTTCTTCTTTCTTCATCCATTATACCTATCTTGCAAGTATATCTCTCTAATCCGAGCAGCTCTTCAACTTTAGAAAAGATTAAATCAGTAAATTTTGTTTCTTCAGGACCATGCATTTTAGGTTTTACGATGTAAACAGACCCTTTTCTTGAATTTCTTTTTTTCTTTAAATCATGAAGAGCACATGCAGTCGTTAAAAATGCATCCATAATTCCCTCTGGAATTTCATTTCCGTCTTTCAAAATTATTGATGAATTAGTCATAAGGTGACCTACATTTCTTATTAAAAGTAAACTTCTACCGTGTAATTTCGAACCAATACCTTCTTTTGAGATATAGCTTCGATCTGGGTTAAGTTTTCTTTCTAAATTTTTTCCATTTTTTTCAAATTGAATTTTTAAATTACCTTTCATCAATCCTAACCAATTTCGATAGCAGGCAACCTTATCTTCAGCATCAACAGCGGCTACACTATCTTCATTATCACAAATTGTTGAAACAGCTGACTCAGCAATAACATCACTTATTCCTGCAATATCATGAGCAGCACTAAATGCTTTAGGATTAATTATTATTTCAAAATGAAGATTATTATTTTTGATTATTACTGCCCCTGGTTTATTTGCATCACCTCTATGGCCTACAAATTTACTTTTATCTTTTAATTTATATTCATAATCATCTTTTAAAATAACAAGTTCTTTGTTAACTATTTTTAGAGCAGCAATATTTTTCCAGCTTGTCCCTTCAATTGGAATACATTTATCAAAAAATTCTCTTACATATTTTATTACTTCTTGTCCTCTATTCGGATCATATCTTTCACTTCCACCTTCTTCAGACTCAA
>JACWDH010000028.1 GCA_014654235.1 Pelagibacterales bacterium SAG-MED10
ATAATAAAGAAACACGATTTGATTTTTTATTAGAAAAGAAGAGCCAAAAAAGCTTTGTAGAAGTTAAAAATGTTACTTTATTTAGGGACAAAAACACTGCTGAATTTCCTGATGCTATAACATCAAGGGGATCAAAACATTTATTAACCCTTATTGATGCCATAAAAAAGGTTATAAAACATATCTGTTATTTTTAGTCCAAATTCAAAATATGAAATATTTTAAAATAGCTAAAGATATAGATGGGCAGTATTATAAAAATTATCTACTAGCTAAAAAAGCAGGAGTAAATTTTTTAGCTTACAGATGCAACATAAGTTCAAAAAAAATTTTTATAGATCAAAAACTTAAAATACTTGATGAGTGATTATAAAGAAAAATTCGAAAAGATGAAAGTCGCAGGTAATCTTGCAGCTAGAACCTTGGATATGTTAACAGAAAATATTAAAGAAGGTGTAAGCACAGACTATATTGATAAATTGGGATATGAATTCATAAGAGACAATGGAGGGTACTCTGCTCCGCTATATTATAGAGGTTTCACAAAATCTCTATGTACATCTCTAAATCATGTTGTTTGCCATGGTATACCCTCTGATAGAATTTTAAGAGATGGTGATGCATTGAATGTGGATGTAACTGCAATTGTTGATGAGCATTATGGTGACACCAGTAGAATGTTTTGCATTGGTAAAACTCCTGTAAAACTAAATAACTTAATCGAGACAACTTACGAGTCGATGATGAGAGCAATTAAAATTTTAAAACCAGGAATTAAATTAGGCGATATTGGATATACAATTCAATCATTTGTTGAAGAAAAGGGTTTTTCTGTAGTTAGAGATTTTTGTGGTCATGGAATTAGCACAACATTTCATGAGTCGCCAAATATTTTACATTATGGAAGTGAAAATACAGGTATGGAACTTAGACCTGGTATGACTTTTACTATTGAACCTATGATCAATTCAGGAAAATATGATGTAAAGATGTTGAATGATGGCTGGACAGCAGTTACAAAAGATAAATCTTTATCTGCTCAATTTGAACACACACTAGGAATTACTGAAAATGGTTATGAAATCTTTACAGAATCTGCTAAAGGTTATTCAAAGCCTCCATACTTATAATTAATGATTAAAAGATACTCGCGTAAACAGTTAACTGACATTTGGTCAGAGGAAAATAAATATAAAATTTGGTTAGATGTTGAAATTGCTGCAGCAGAAGCGATGGAAAAACTTGGACAAATTCCAGGAGGAGTGGCATCTATTGTTAGAAAAAAAGCTAAAATTAATGTCTCAAGAATTCATAAAATAGAGTCTGAAGTTAAACACGATGTGATAGCTTTTTTAACTTCAATTAGTGAAAAAGCTGGGATTAAAGCTCGATATCTTCACCAAGGTATGACTTCCTCAGATGTTTTGGATACTAGTTTCAATATTCAGTTAGTCCAGTCAGGAACAATCATTTTAAACGATATAGATCAAATTTTAAAAATTTTAAAAAGGCAGGCTAAAAAATATAAGCTAACTCCTTGCATGGGACGTAGTCATGGGATTCATGCAGAACCAATTACTTTTGGATTAAAATTAGCCTCTTATTACGAGGAATTTAAGAGAAATAGGAAGAGATTAGCAGCTGCAATTGATGAGGTTTCAACTTGTGCAATATCTGGAGCTGTTGGAACATTTGCTAACATTAATCCTAATGTAGAAAAAACACGTTGCAAAAAAAAATTAGGTTTAAAAGTAGAGCCAATTTCAACACAAGTTATACCAAGAGACAGACATGCATTTTATTTTTCGGTTTTAGGAATTATAGCTGGTTCAATAGAGAGGGTTGCCACTGAAATTAGACATCTGCAAAGAACTGAAGTTTATGAGCTACAGGAACTTTTTTCGAAAAAACAAAAGGGCTCATCAGCAATGCCTCATAAAAAAAAATCCTATTTTAAGTGAAAACTTAACCGGACTTGCAAGAATGGTAAGAAGTGCAGTTGTGCCTGCATTAGAAAATATTGCTCTATGGCATGAAAGAGACATATCTCACTCAAGTGTGGAAAGAAATATTGGTCCAGATGCTAATATCACAACTGACTTTGCTTTAGTAAGACTTACGAATATTTTAGATAATATGATTGTGTATCCAAAAAAGATGATTGAAAATTTAAATATAACCAAAGGTTTAATTTTTTCACAAGAAGTAATGTTAGAATTAACTAAATCTGGGTTAAGTAGAGAAAAATCCTACAAAATGGTTCAGAGCTATGCAAAAAAGTGTTTTGCAGAAAATCTAAATTTATATGATGTTCTTTTAAAGGATAAATTAATTATGAGTAAAATTTCTCAAAAAAGACTTAAATCCATCTTTAGTTACTCCAAACATTTTAAAAATGTAAATTTAATCTTTAGAAGAGTTTTTAAATAATGAAAAAAGGGAAAAAATTATATGAAGGAAAAGCTAAGATCATTTATGCAACAAGTGATAAAGATTTAGTAATTCAATATTTTAAAGATGATGCAACAGCTTTTAACAATCAAAAAAAATCTACCATTGAGGGAAAAGGAGTTTTAAATAATAGAATTTCTGAACATATACTGTCAAGCCTTTCACAAATAGGTATCAAAAATCACTTAGTTAAAAGATTAAATATGCGTGAGCAAGTTGTTAAACTTGTTGAGATAATCCCTATCGAATTTATTGTTAGAAATGTTGCAACAGGATCTTTAACAAAACGTCTTGGAATTGAAGATGGAACTGTTTTAAAAGAACCTTTAATTGAATATTGCTTAAAAGATGACAAACTTGGTGACCCGTTAATCGCTGAAGAACATATTCTTGCGTTTGATTGGGCATCAAAAAAAGAAATTGAAAAAGTAAAAAAAATGATTTTAAGAATTAATGATTTTATGATCGGCATGTTTAGAGGAGTAGGAATTAAGCTGATAGACTTTAAGTTAGAATTTGGAAGACTGAATGCTAATGGAAAAAAAGATGTTATTTTAGCTGACGAAATAAGTCCTGATACTTGCAGATTATGGGACAGTTTAACTGATAAAAAATTAGATAAAGACAGGTTCAGAAAAGATCTAGGAGATCTAATCCCAGCATACACCGAGGTTGCAAAAAGACTTGGTATTCTTCACGAACAATCTAACCTAAGTGCGGTAAATGTAACAAAACTATCTTCAGTTAAAAGAAAGCGTAAATGAAAATATCAGTAATTATTACACTAAAAAAAGACGTACTAGATCCTCAAGGTAAAGTTATTCATCAAGCTCTTGATGGAATGGGATTTGATGATGTCAATGAAGTAAGACAAGGTAAGTATTTTGAAGTTGATACAAAAGAAACTGATCCTAAAAAAGCAAAAGATAAAGTTGAAGAAATGTGCAAAAAACTTTTAGCTAATCTTGTAATAGAAAATTACAAAATTATCGATGCACAATAATTAATGAAATCAGCAGTCATTACATTTCCAGGTTCTAATTGTGATAGAGATATGGATGTTGCTTTAAAAAAATTTGGTTTTAAAAATAAAATGGTTTGGCATCAAGATATTGAGTTACCAAAAAGTGACTTAGTAGTTTTACCTGGTGGTTTTTCTTATGGGGATTATCTTAGATGTGGCAGCATGGCTTCTAAATCTAAGATAATGAAATCTGTAATTAATTTTGCAAATTCAGGTGGAATGGTGATGGGTATTTGCAATGGTTTCCAAATTTTAGTCGAAACTGGATTGGTCCCTGGAGTTTTATTAAGAAATAAATATTTAGAATTTATTTGTAGAAACGTTTTTGTGAAAATTAATAATAAAAACAATGGTTATTTCAAAAATATTAGAAATGACATATTAGAACTGCATATCGCTCATAATGAAGGCAACTACTTTTGTACAAATGATCAATTAAAAGAAATCGAAGACAACGCACAAGTTGCGATCAATTATTGTGATCCTGAAGGTAAAATTGAAGAACCATTCAATCCTAATGGGTCTATAAAAAATATTGCTGGAATTTTTAATAAAGAAAAAAATGTTTTAGGAATGATGCCTCATCCTGAAAGAATGATTGATCATTCTTTATCAGGTGAAGATGGTTCTCATTTTTTTAAAAACCTAATCAATAACTTAAAATGATTGTAAACGAAAAAATAGCTATCGATCATGGATTAAAAAAAGATGAATACAAAAAAATCTGTGAACTTTTAAAAAGAACTCCTAACATTACAGAATTAGGAATATTTTCTGCAATGTGGAATGAACATTGTTCATATAAATCTTCAAGATTACATTTAAAAAAATTACCAACCAAAGGTAAACACGTTATTCAAGGACCTGGTGAAAATGCTGGAGTAGTAGACATTGGAGATAATGATGCAATTGTTTTTAAAATTGAAAGTCATAACCACCCTTCCTTCATTGAACCTTATCAAGGTGCTGCCACTGGTGTTGGTGGAATAATGAGAGATGTGTTTACAATGGGTGCAAGACCAATAGCTAATTTAAATTCAATACACTTTGGTTCTACACAGCATAAAAAAACTAAAAATCTCCTTAGAGGTGTTGTCCATGGAATAGGAGGTTATGGAAACTGTATGGGAGTTCCAACCATTGCAGGACAAACAAGTTTTGACAGTTCTTATAATGGAAATATCTTGGTTAACGCAATGACGTTAGGGTTAGTGAAGAAAGACAAGATTTTTTACTCAAAAGCAGCCGGTTTAAATAAACCCGTAATATATGTCGGATCTAAAACGGGTCGTGATGGTATTCACGGAGCAAGTATGGCCTCTGCTAGTTTTGATGACAAAATTGAGGAAAAAAAACCAACAGTACAAGTTGGTGATCCCTTTACAGAAAAACTTTTGCTTGAAGCATGTTTAGAATTAATGGCTGGAGACTCAATCATTGCTATTCAAGATATGGGGGCAGCAGGTTTAACTTCTTCAAGTATTGAAATGGCTTCAAAGGGAAATCTTGGAATAGAAATTAATTTAAATAAAGTGCCATGTAGGGAAACAAAAATGACTCCTTATGAAATCATGCTTTCTGAAAGTCAGGAAAGAATGTTGATTGTTTTAGAAAATGGAAAAGAAGAGCAAGCAAAAAAAATATTTGATAAGTGGAATTTAGATTTTGCTGTAATTGGAAAAACAACTAAATCAAAGAAAATTGAACTTTACTTTGATAGTGAGAAAGTTGCTGATATTCCAGTTAATACTCTTGTTGAAAATTCACCGATGTATGATCGTAAATGGAAAAAAGCAAAACTTCCAAAGAAAAACAAAATTAATAAAGATGAAATAAATATTTTAAAAATAATTGAGGTCTTAAAAAAAATTTTAGCTAATCCAAATGTCTGTAGTAAAGAATGGATTTGGCAACAGTATGACCATACAGTGATGGGAGACACTATTCAAAAACCTGGAGGCGACTCTGGTGTGGTGAGAGTTCATGGCACCAATAAAGCAGTTGCAGCATCTGTAGACTCTTCAGCAGTTTATTGTTGGGCTCATCCTCTTACAGGTGGAAAGCAAGTGGTGTGCGAAAGTTTTAGAAATTTGATATCCGTTGGAGCAAAACCAATTGCTATTACAAATTGTTTAAATTTTGGTAGTCCTGAAAATGAGGAGAATATGGGAGAGTTTGTTGAATGCGTTCAGGGTATTGGAGAAGCAAGCTCTTATTTAAAATTTCCTGTCGTATCTGGAAATGTTTCTTTCTATAATCAAACTAAGGACCAGGGA
This sequence comes from Pelagibacterales bacterium SAG-MED10, assembly GCA_014654235.1. GTDB lineage: Bacteria > Pseudomonadota > Alphaproteobacteria > Pelagibacterales > Pelagibacteraceae > Pelagibacter. The sequence continues at coordinate 5,752 of JACWDH010000028.1, forward strand.
ATAAAACCCACTCCATCTATAGGCGGAGTTGGCCTTATAAAAGATTATAATAAAATGATTACTATGGATTTTAAAGAAGTCGATAATGTTGTTTTAGTTATTGGTAAAACAGAAGGTCATATTGATCAAAGTTTATTTGCAAGAGTTATATTAGATGAAAAAAATGGACCTCCACCAGAAATAAATCTGTTTAATGAAAAAAATAATGGAGAAACTCTTTTAAAATTAATCGATAATAATTTAATTAAAAGCGCTCACGATATTTCTTTAGGTGGCATAATTACTGCTGTATCAAAAATGTGTATTAAGGGTAATAAAGGTATTAATCTTAAAAAGCCGAAATACTTAATCAGTGAAATAGAATACTTCTTTGGAGAAGATCAAGGAAGATACATTGTCGAAATCAGTAAAAAAGATCAAAAAAAAGTCCTAGATATATTAGATAAAAATGCAGTTCATTATGATGAGCTTGGAACAATCAATGAAAATATGCTATTTTTGAATGAAAAGACAAAAGTTACAATTGACGAATTAAAAGGGTTTAATACA
>JACWDH010000029.1 GCA_014654235.1 Pelagibacterales bacterium SAG-MED10
AAATTGGAATACTCGGTGGATCTTTTGATCCTGCACATAGAGGTCATTTAGCAATATCTAAAGAAGCTTTAAGAAGATTTAAACTAAAACGAGTTATTTGGGCTATAACAAGAAAAAACCCTTTAAAGAAAACTAGCAGTCAAAGTCTTTCAATTAGAATAAAAAAATGTAAAAAAATTTTAAAAAGGATTACTTCAATAAAAATAAAGTTTTATGAAGATAAAATAAAATCAAATAAAACAGTAGATTTGATTAATTATCTTAAAAAAAGTAACAAAAATGAAATTTATTTCTTGATGGGTGCTGATAATTTAATTAACTTTCATAAATGGCATAAATGGAAAACAATTTCTCAAAAATGCAACATTATTGTTTTTGATCGCCATGGTTACAAAAAAAAATCTCTAAATTCAACTACATTTAAAACGCTAAATCAGAAAAATTTGAAGTTTATAGAATTTAATAAGGTCAATATTTCTTCTTCTCAATTGAGAAAAATTTGATAATCTTTATTCAATTAATGGATAAAATATCAAACTTAAAACAAGCTATCATAAACACCCTGGATATTAATAAGGCTCAAGACATAATTAGCATTGATCTAAAAGATAAAAGTTCTATGGCTGATTATATGATTATTGCTAGTGGAACTTCATCAAGACATATTCAATCTTTGTCAGAGCAAGTATTAGAAAAGTTAAAAGATAATGGTTTGAATAATTCTAAAATTGAGGGCAAGGATAGTAATGAATGGAAATTGGTTGATGGTATTGATTTAATTGTTCATATTTTTCATCCAGAAAAAAGAAAATTTTATGAACTTGAAAAAATTTGGTCAGAATTAATTCCAAAAGAAAAGTTAATTATATGATAAGAAAAAAATTTCTTCTTTTATTTATATTTTATATTTTTTTTATTAAAGGAGTAAATTCTTCTGAAATAGGCATTTACCAAAAAATTGATTTATTTGGTGAGGTCCTAGAAAAAATTAATGAAGAATATGTTGATGAAATCAATCAATCTGAAGGAATGGACTCAGCAATTAATGGTCTGCTTCAGTCATTAGATCCATATTCTGCTTATATGTCACCCGAAACATTTAAAGAAATGCAAACTGAGACTAGTGGAGAATTTGGAGGGCTTGGTATTGAAGTAAGCATGGAAGCTGGGGTTGTAAAAGTCATATCTCCAATTGATGACACTCCTGCATCAAAAGCCGGTATTAAAGCAGGAGATTACATTGTAAAAATTAATGATACTCAAGTTCAAGGAAAATCTTTAAGCGAAGCCGTTGATTTAATGAGAGGTCCAGTAGGCTCAAGTATAGAATTAACTGTTAGAAGAATAGGTAAAAAAAAAGCAATAAAATTTATTATTGTCAGAGAAGTTATTCAAATTCAATCCGTAAAATCTGATCTTTTAAAAAATAATATTGGATATATTAGATTAACTTCTTTTAATGATAATAGTGATAAACAAATTAAAAAAAAAATTAAGGAAATGGAAAGTAATCAAGAAATTAAAGCATACATTTTAGATTTACGAAATAACCCCGGTGGATTACTTTCACAAGCAATAAAAATTACAGATTTTTTTCTAGATAACGGGGAGATAGTTTCCACAAAAAGTAGAAAAGCATCTGAAAATAGAAAATGGTTTGCAAATGAGGGAGACCTGACTAATGGTAAAACATTAGTAGTTTTAATCAATTATGGATCAGCTTCAGCATCTGAAATTGTGGCTGGTGCTTTAAAAGACCATAAAAGAGCAATTCTTTTAGGAGAAAATACTTTTGGAAAGGGTTCTGTCCAATCAATTATTCCTCTTCAAAATAAGGGAGCAATAAGATTAACAGTAGCAAAATATTATTTACCATCTGGGAAATCAATTTCTGAAGTTGGTGTATTACCTGATATTGAAATAAATGAAATGACAGAAGATTTCAAAATTAAATCTGAAACTGATAATCAATTAAATTACGCTATTAAATTACTTAACGGTTAAAATGGATGAAAAATTCAAAAGTCTACCATTAAGGGATGGAGTTGGAATTGTAGTTTTAAATAAAAATAATAAAATTTTTGTAGCCAAGAGAATTGATAACCCTAAAAATTATTGGCAAATGCCTCAGGGTGGAGTTAATCAGGGTGAAGACTTTTTGAAGGCGGCCTTTCGAGAATTAGAGGAAGAAACAAGCATTAAAAGTGTTAAATTAATTAAAGAATTAGATGGTACAATTACATATGAACTTCCAGATCGTTTATTGGGAATAATTTGGAAAGGAAAATACAAGGGTCAAAAACAAAAATGGTTTTTAATGAAATTTACTGGAGAAGAAAAAGAAATTAATATTCAAACAAAAAATCCGGAGTTTTTGGAATGGAAATGGATTGATCTTGATCAAATTACAGATGTTGTAGTTGACTTTAAACTTCATGTTTACCAAGAGCTTAAAGAAAAAATTAAGAAGATTATTAATTAAGAGACCTTAATACTTCAATCTTTTGATCAACCAAATATTTAGATTGATCATTTATTTTAGTATTATTTGCTTCATTTTCTGCTAATTTAAGTAAGTCTTGTTGTTTGGATTTATCTAATTCTGTAAGATTAATTATTGTGCTAGTAAGTATAGATAAATTATTATTTTTAAATTCAACAATTCCGTCTTCAACATAGTAATTTTCTTCTCCAGATTTTGATGAAATTTTTATAATACCTGGTTTTAAAAATGAAATAATAGAAATATGATCTTTTAATATACCCATCTCTCCTTCAAAAGCAGGGACAACTACTTCAGAAACATCCTCTTTAATTAGAAAAGATTTTTCTGGATTTACTATTTCAACTTTAAAATCTTCACTCATTAGGCAGCAGCTTCCTTAGCCATTTTTTCAGCTTTTTCAATTGCTTCTTCTATAGTTCCAACCATATAAAATGCTGCTTCTGGAAGATGATCGTAATCGCCTTTACAAATAGCAGCAAAACCTTTTATAGTTGAGTCTAGATCAACTAGTTTACCTGGTGATCCAGTGAAAACTTCTGCAACAAAAAACGGTTGGGATAAAAATCTCTGTATTTTTCTTGCTCTAGCTACAACTAATTTATCTTCTTCAGATAATTCATCCATACCTAAAATAGCTATAATGTCTTGAAGCGATTTATAAGTTTGCAAAACTTTTTGCACTTCCCTGGCAACTCTGTAATGTTCATCTCCCACTATTCTAGGATCTAAAATTCTTGAAGTAGAATCAAGCGGGTCAACTGCAGGATAAATTCCTATTTCTGCAATTTGCCTTGAAAGTACTGTAGTAGCATCCAAGTGAGCAAATGAAGTTGCTGGTGCAGGGTCAGTTAAATCATCGGCAGGAACATAAATAGCCTGTACAGACGTAATTGATCCTTTATTCGTAGTAGTAATTCTTTCTTGCAGGTTACCCATATCAGTTGCAAGAGTAGGCTGATATCCTACAGCCGAAGGTATTCTTCCTAATAGGGCTGATACTTCAGAACCTGCTTGTGTAAATCTAAAAATATTATCTACGAAAAAAAGCACATCTTGACCTTCTTGATCTCTGAAATACTCTGCTACAGTTAATCCTGTAAGAGCAACTCTAGCTCTAGCGCCTGGAGGTTCATTCATTTGGCCATAGACCAATGCAGCTTTGGACCCGGCTCCATCTTTTTTAATAACACCTGAGTCTATCATTTCATGGTACAAATCATTTCCTTCTCTGGTTCTTTCACCAACTCCAGCAAAAACTGAGAAGCCACCATGTGCTTTTGCAACGTTGTTAATTAATTCCATAATTAAAACTGTTTTTCCAACACCGGCTCCACCAAATAATCCAATTTTTCCACCTTTTGCATATGGTGCAAGTAAATCAATTACTTTAATGCCGGTAACTAAAATTTCAGTTTCTGTTGATTGTTCATTGAATTCAGGAGCTGCTCTGTGAATTGGCCAACTTTCTTTTGTTTTAACCTCTCCTCTTTCATCAATTGGCTCTCCGATTACATTAATAATTCTTCCCAGAGTTTCAGGTCCAACTGGGACTTGAATTGGTGCTTTAGTGTTTGTTACTTCATCGCCTCTTTTTAATCCTTCAGTGGCGTCCATCGCAATTGTTCTAACTGTAGATTCTCCTAAATGCTGAGCAACTTCTAAAACTAATCTATTGTCTCCATTTTTACATTCTAAAGCTGTTAAAATCTCTGGAAGATCTCCATCAAATTTTACGTCTACTACTGCTCCAATAACTTGTGTAATTATTCCTTTGCTCATAATTATAAACTCTCTGCTCCTGATATGATTTCTATTAGTTCTTTAGTAATTGCTGCTTGACGACTTCTATTATACTCAATAGTAAGCTTGTCAACCATTTCACCTGCGTTCCGGGTTGCATTATCCATTGCACTCATTCTTGAGCCCTGTTCACTAGCTGAATTCTCTAACATTGCCTTAAATATTTGCGTTGAAATATTTTTGGGCAACAAATTGCTTAAAATTTCATCTTCATCTGGTTCAAATTCATAACTATCTTCAGATTTATCCCCTTCTGAATTTTCAACGTTCAAAGGTATTATTTGTTGTGCTTGAGGAATTTGAGTTATTACATTTTTAAATTGGTTAAAAAAAATAGTACAAACATCAAATTCTTCTGCTTCAAATTTTTTAATTACCATTTTGCCAACTTTTTCAGCATCAAAATAATTAGCATGTTTTGATTCTTTAAATGATACATTTGAAATTATTTTATCACCATAAGCTCTTTTAAGTTGATCGTTACCTTTTGATCCGACAGTTATAATCTTCAATTGTTTTCCATCTTCTTTAAGTTTGGCAAAGTAGCTCTTGGCTTTTTTAATTATATTTGTATTAAATCCTCCACATAAACCTCTATCAGAAGTCATCACAACACAAAGATGAACTTTATCATTACCTGATCCAGATAGTAATTTTGGAGCATTTTCTTTATCTGAGATTCCACTAGATAAATTAAGAATAACATTATTCATTTTTTCAGAATATGGTCTTCCTTTTTCTGCACTTTCTTGAGCTCTTCTAAGTTTTGCTGCAGCCACCATCTTCATAGCTTTTGTTATTTTCTGGGTAGATTTTACACTAGCTATTCTTTTTTTAAGATCGTCTAAACTTGCCATAATTAATTAAGATTTAAAGTTTTCCTTTAATTGAGTAATTACTTCTTTAAGTAATTTTTCTTTATCGTCTTCAAGTTTTCCTGAACTTTGAATTGAGTCAATTATTTCAGGTCTATCAGACTTACATTTTTCAATAATCTTATTTTCAAACTCAGCAATATCTTTTAATTCAATATCATCCAAATAACCTTTAACACCACAAAAAACTGAAATTACTTGTTCAGCCACCGTCATTGGAGAGTATTGTTTTTGTTTAAGAAGTTCAGTTAATTTTGAGCCTCTGTTTAAAAGTTGTTGTGTTGAAGCATCTAAATCCGAACCAAATTGAGCAAATGCGGCCATCTCTCTGTACTGTGCTAATTCTAATTTCATTGATCCAGAAACTTTTTTCATCGCTTTTGTTTGTGCTGAAGAACCAACCCTTGAAACTGATAACCCAACATTAATTGCTGGTCTGATCCCTTGATTAAAAAGTTCA
>JACWDH010000003.1 GCA_014654235.1 Pelagibacterales bacterium SAG-MED10
GAAAGAGAAATATTTAACACAAAAAAAAAACCCATCCCGAGAGCAAGTTGCTGAACAGCTTTTAGAGTATGTTAAAAAAGAAGTTAAGTTAGGAACAAAGGTTAATCATATAATGAGACACACTGTGGGTTTATACCATGGTCAAATAGGATCAAAGGAATGGAAAAGATATTTAAGTGAAAATTTAATGGCCCGTGAATCTGATTTTCAAAAAACAAAACATATTATGACAATTGTTCAAAATAATGAAAAAGCCAATCAGGCAAATACATAATGGATATATCAAACATTAATGAAATTATAAATTTATTAGTCGTATTAGCTATTGCTGCAGCAGTAGCTGGTTTTATGGCTGGATTATTGGGTGTTGGTGGAGGAATAATAATGGTACCTGCTTTATATTATGCTTTTACAGTTTTAGATTTTGATATTGTTACAAGAATGCATCTTTCAGTGGGTACTTCTTTAGCAATCATTATTCCCACCTCAATAATTTCCACCAAAACACATATGGAATATAACGCTGTAGATTTTAATATGGTAAAATCATTTGGTATTTTTATTTTATTCGGGGTAATAGCTGGAACCTTTTTAGCAGTTAATTTAAAAACACCAACTTTAGTTTTATTTTTTTCAATTTTTGCATTTATTGTAGGTTTATTTTTTATTTTTATAAGAGAAAAGCTTTTAGAAAATCCTAAAAAAATATCCAATATAGTTAAAAATATTTCAGGAATTGTTATAGGATTTATTTCAGTTCCTCTTGGTATTGGTGGCGGGTCTTTAATGGTTCCTTTTATGAGGACCTTTGGTTATGACATTAGAAAATCTATTGGAACAGCTGCTGCTGTAGGTATTTTAATTGCAGTTACAGGAACAACTACAATGATATTAGGTGGCAAAATTATCAATAATGTTAATACTCCCTTTAGTTTGGGTTACATAAACTTATTAGGTTTTATTGTCTTTGTGCCTGTGACGATGTTAATGGCGCGTATGGGTGCTAAAGCGGTATATAAAATTAACAAAAGTTTATTGAGTAAGATTTTTGGCTCATTTTTGATAATTGTATCAATAAGATCTTTTTACGAATATTTAAGTATAAATTAGATATGAAAAACATCTTTAACTTAAAAGATATCATCTCATCCATAGCCGATGTAGGTCAAAAACTATTTAAGAAAACCGAGCTTAAAAGAAATGATCTAGAAACAATACTGTCTTTATGTGATGATTTAATCTCCAATAAAGGTGCAGCTTTTGGAATTACCGTTGCAAGAGATGTTACCGATTTATATCAAACTCTTACTCCTGAAAATAAACTAGCCTTTTTCAAAAAAATTAACGAAAAATTTAAACCTAGTCACACGAAGGTATCAGAAGCTATAGAAACTTATCAAAAAACTCAGAACGACAAAAATTTATTTAATTTATTCATAGTATCTGAAGGAAAGAGAAGAGAACTATTTAGAAGAATGAATATGGCTCCAAATGGTATCTCTACCATAGTCTCATTAAGAGAAGATTTATTGAGAGTATTAAAAGAGAATTCGGAATTAAAACCTCTGGATGATGATTTAAGAGAATTATTTAAGTCTTGGTTTAATCCTGGGTTTCTAAGATTAGCCAAAATTACCTGGGATACAAAAGCAGCAGTTTTAGAAAAAATTATGAAATATGAGAGAGTTCATAAAATTAAAGATATGGATGAACTTAAGAGAAGACTAGGGGAGGATAGAAGATTTTTTTCATATTTTCATCCAGCACTTGAAGATGAGCCCATAATATTTGTTCAAGTAGCACTTACAAATGGTCTGGGTAAATCGATACAAGAAATTACAAAACCACACTCAACTGGGAATAAAAATTATGATACAGCAACATTCTATTCTATAAGTAACTGCCAAGAAGGGTTATCAAGAGTTACTTTAGGAAATTTTTTAATTAAAAGAGTTGTTTATGAAATCCAAGAAGAATTGCCCAACATAAAACACTTTGGAACTTTGTCACCCATTCCAGGTTTTAGAGATTGGTTTTCATATTTAGAAGATAATAAAATAAAAAATATTCTAGGAAACATTCCTTTAGAAAATATATCTTTCTTAAAATCTCCAGATTTAAAAATTGGTGATACAAGAATTGTATCTAATAAGGATGCTATTTTAAAATTAGTAGCTCACTATTTAATAAATGAAAAAAACCATAAGCAATTACCTATTAATGATGTAACAAGATTTCATCTAGGAAATGGAGCTATAGTTGAAGATATAAATATAAATGCCAATGTATCAGAGGTTGGTTTTAATAGATCTTTTGGTGTTATGGTAAATTATTTATATGAACTTAAAAATATAGAAAAAAATCACGAGGATTATATCAACAACAAAAAAGTAATAGTCTCAGATAAACTTAAAAAGTTTATTTAATTGGTGCCCCATTTAACTTTGTTCCAAATCCGCTCATGAAAGTAATAGAAAAAAAGTGGAATAATTGATCCAACCCCTAAAATTCCAGCTCCCACAAATGTTCCGGTATAAATGTAGCCAAATATTACCCAATAAATAAAAATAAAAAGCCTCCAAGAAAAAGTTTTCGCAACGGATCTTATTTTTTTATCTGCCATTAGTTAGGTATATAGAAAAAATAAGGTTTATAAATCTCACAAAAAAAAAGAGGTGACTTCAGTCTCCCTCCATCACCTCATGAAGTAATTTTAAATGATTCTTTACAATTTTATGAACACTTATTAGTTGAAAATGATGTTTATTAACCTTTAAATCTTTTGGTCATAATCTCCAATTTTTCCAGTTTTTTGGAGTAAATCATCAATAAAATCAAAGATTTTTTTCTTTCTACTGTCTGAAGTTGGGCTTTCTGTAACAACTACCAACGAAGGTTTATTAGATGACGCTCTGATTAAACCCCATGAACCATCTTCAAAAGAGAATCTAATTCCATTTACAGTTAAAATCTCAGATATGATCTGATCATCTATTTTAATTTTATCGCTTTTAACTTTTTCCACCTGTTTTACTAATTCCTCAACCACTTGATATTTCTCTTTCAATTTCTACTAATGAATATGGGTTTTGGTATATAGATCTTCCAATCATTGCTCCATCACAGTGTTTTAAATGATTGTTAATTTCATCTACTTTTGAAATACCTCCATTAATAATTATTTCTAAATCTGGGTTTTGTTTTTTAACTTCATAAACCATGTTGTAATTGAGTTTTGGAATATTTAGGTTTTGCTTAGGAGAAAGTCCAGTAAGCATTGCTTTTCTTGCATGCAAAATAAATGTTTTTGCGCCTGCGTCTCTCATTTTGTGAATAAAACTATTTAGATATTCAAAACTTTCTACATCATCAAATCCAATTCTAGTTTTTGCTGTAACTGGAATATTGCATGATTTAACCATTGCATTTATACATTCGGCAACTAGATCTGGCTCTTTCATTAAACAAGCACCAAACATATTTTTTTGAACCTTTTTACTAGGACAACCTAAGTTAATATTAATTTCATCATAGCCCATATCCTCTGCAATCTTTGCAACTTCAGCTAGCTCCTCTTTATTTGAACCTCCAACCTGTAACGCTAAGGGTTTTTCCTCAGGGCTGTAAGATAAGATTTTTTTTCTATCTCCATGTATTGCAGATTTTGTTGCAACCATTTCAGTATAAAGCATCACGTTTTTACTCATTAATCTTAAGAAAAAACGATCGTGTCTATCTGTGCAATCCATCATTGGAGCAACAGATATTCTTCGACTAATTTTACTATTAATATCCAAGAGGTTTACCCATTATTTTATCAGGTAGCCATGTCACTATTTCTGGAAAGATACACAAAATCAAAATAGCTAAAGCCATTATAATCATAAATGGTATAGAACCTTTTAAAATTTCTGACAAACTAACATCTGGGGTAATTCCTTTTATTATATAAAGATTTAATCCAACAGGTGGAGTTATTAATCCTATTTCCATATTTATAGTAAATACAATTGCAAACCAATATGGATCAAATCCTAGAGTTGTTATTACTGGCAATAATATTGCTGAAGTCATAACAATAACTGCAACTGGAGGTAAAAAGAAACCTGCTATTAAAAGAAATACATTTATTAAAAGAAATACCACCCATTTATTTGAACTTAATTCTACCATGCTCTGCGCTAAAGACTGGGTTACGTAAAGTTGAGAAAGTGTAAATGCAAAAAGATATGAAGCTGCAATGATAAACATTATCATTACACTTTCCTTCATTGAAACTTTAACAATATTCCATATTCTTTTTGGTTGATAAATTTTGTAAACAAATGCAATTAAAACAAAAACTAAAAAAGCTCCTACCCCTGATGCCTCTGAAGGGGTTGCTACCCCACCATACAATACATATAAAACACCAGCTATGATTGCTAGGAATGGAAGTATTCTTGGAAGGACTTCAAGTTTTTCTTTTAAAGTAGGAGGTGTTCTATTTCTTAAAGCTTTTGCAGCTTCTTTATCAATAAAATAACTGTGAATGAGAGCCCATATGGCAAACATACCTGCGAGCATAAACCCTGGAACTAAACCGCATAAAAACAATCTACCAATTGATGTGCCAGTTGCAATTCCGTATACTATTAAAACTATACTTGGTGGAATTAAAACTCCTAGTGTACCTCCTGCAGCTATTGTTCCGGTAGCAATTTGATCTGAGTAACCTCTTTTTCTCATCTCAGGTATCCCCATTGTTCCAATCGCTGCACATGTAGCTGGACTAGAACCACTTAAAGCTGCAAAAATTGAACAAGCACCTATATTAGAAATAACCAAACCACCTGGAACTCTCCAAAGCCATCTATCTAAACCAGTATACAAATCTTTACCTGCAGGAGAATTGGCTACTGCCATACCCATCAGGATAAACATAGGTATTGAAAGTAAGACAAATGAATTCAGTCCTGCATAAAAAGTTTCTGCAAAAACATCTAGCATTTGAAATCCTTCAAATGAAACCAAAAGAACAATTGATACAAAGCTCAATCCAAAAGCAATTGGAATTCCTGAGAAAAGAACTATCAAAGTAAAAACTGCAACAATTATTGCTATTATTAATGGATCCATTAATTTTCGTCCTTTTCGTCAGTTAATTTCATTATCTCCGCTAAATACTGAAGTATCATTAAAGCTGCCCCTATCATCATAGATGAATAAGGCACCCATAACGGTGGATCCCATACGGTTCCAGTCGTATAATTTTTTGTAAAAGCTTCTTCGACCATTAAGAAACCAAAGTAAAATAGTATTAAAAAGAATAATAAACTTAATAAAGATGTAAAAATTTTTAATCTTAAAACGTTTTTTGAGGATAAAAAGTCATAAATCCACTCCATACTTACATGTGCTTTTTCACTCAGAACGTATGCGCTTCCAATAAATGTGGAGGCAACAAGTAACATTGTTACAAGCTCAGTTTGCCAGGTGATGGCTCTTTGAAAAAAATATCTCTCAAAGACTAATTCTACAATTATTAAAATTGATAAAAGTAGCGCTGTAACAGCAAAAGCTCCACACACTTGGGCCATTAAGTTACAAAATTTATAATAATTTTTTTTCATAAAAAAAACCCCTGCTTAATTTGTAAACAGGGGTTCTTTATATATTAAATTACTTAACTGCTAAAGCCATTTCCATAAGCTTAGCACCACCTGGTACTTGCTCAGCAAATGCTTTGTGAGACGATTTTTTAGCAATTTCAATCCAGGCAGCATGATCTGCTTCAGACATGTATACTAACTCAACACCTGCAGCTTTATAAGCATCTTCAAATTTCTTATCAAGATTAGCTACTTGTTCAGTCATATATTGTTCAGCAACTTTTCCAGCAGCCATCAAAGCTTTTTGTTGCTTAGAACTTAAAGCATCAAAAGATTTTTTAGACATCAAGATTGGCTCATACATAAACCATAGACCAAATTTTCCTGGAGGAGTTGCACATTTTACTTGCTCATAAATTTTGTAACTTACAAAACTACCTGAACTTGTATTTGCACCAGTTAATACTCCAGTTTGCAGACCCGTATAAATTTCAGATGAAGGCATACTTTGAATACCTGCTCCAGCAGCTTCTAACATTTGGTTAAATGCTTTTCCAGCAGCTCTCATTACTTGTCCTTTAACATCGCTAGGATTTCTAATACATTTTGATTTAGAAGCAAAACCGCCACCTAACCACGCATCTGATAGTACTACTACACCTGCATCGTTAATGATTTTTTTAATTTCAGTCATCATTGGAGATTTATTAAATCTCAAAGCATGATCGTGATTTTTTACAGTTCCCGGCATCAATGTTGCACTAAATTCTGGATGAAACTTAGATGCATAACCTAATGGGAAAGCAGATATATCTAATTGACCTGTGGTCATAGGTTTCCACTGTTCTTTTGGTTTGTATAAAGATTTTGCTGGGTAAATTCTAATATCGATATCGACATTAGCTTTTTTAACTTCGTCTGCAATGATTTGTACCATTTCATGACGTGGGTCATATGATCCATCAGCTCTTGGAGTTCCAGGCCATTGGTGACTTGCTTTTAAAGTTACAGCATAAGCAGAACCAATTAACGTGAACGCAAGAACAAATGAAGTTAAACATAATGATATTTTTTTTAACATTTAATTCTCCCTCTATTGTTATTTATGATACTAGTATTAAAATGAAGATATCGTTAAGAGTCAAGTTAACAAAAAATACATTTAAAATTTAATACTATTATGAACGGACCGTTAAAGAATTTATTAGTAGTAGATCTAACAAGAGTATTGGTTGGGCCTTATTGTACAATGATTTTATCAGATCTTGGAGCAAGAGTAATAAAAGTTGAAGCTCCAGAAATTGGAGATGACTCTAGAAAATTTGGTCCTTTTATTGAAGATTATTCAGCTTATTTCATGTCTCTCAACAGAGGAAAAGAAAGCATAGCATTAAATTTAAAGAATTCTGAGGACAAAAAAATATTTGATAAAATTTTATCAAAAGCAGATATCTTAGTAGAGAATTTTAAACCAGGAACTTTGAAAAAATGGGGATATGGTTGGGAAGAAGTAAGTAAAAAGTTTCCTAAATTAATTTACGCTTCAGCATCTGGCTTTGGACAAACTGGTCCTTTAAAAGAATTACCAGCTTACGATATGGTAGTTCAGGGTATGGGTGGATTAATGAGTGTAACGGGTCAACCTAATTCTGAACCTACAAGAGTTGGTACTTCAATTGGTGATATTACAGCTGGCTTGTTTACAACTATTGGAATTAATGCAGCTTTATATGATAGACAAAAAACAGGCAAAGGAATGTATATTGATGTTTCAATGCTTGACTGTCAAATTGCAATTCTTGAAAATGCAATCGCAAGATATTTATCTAAAAATGAAATACCCAAACCAATGGGCTCTAGACACCCATCGATTGCTCCATTTGAGGCATTTAAAACTAAAGACAGCTATATAATCATTGCTGCTGGTAATGATAAATTGTTTGAAAAGCTTTGTAATATTCTAGAAGTTTCTGACATGTTTACTGATGAAAAATTTAGCTCAAATTCTTCAAGAGCGAAAAATATGAATGAACTTAAAACTATTCTTGAAAATAAACTTTCTGCTAAATCAACCAATGAATGGGTAAGTTTGATGGAGAAAGATAAAATTCCTTGTGGTCCAATATTTAATATTAAAGAGGCAGTTGAAAATCCTCAAATAGATGCAAGAAATATGATTGTAAAAGCCTACCATAAAGTTATAGGAGATTTTAAATTGGCAGGAAATCCTATTAAAATGTCAACATATGAGGATCCTGACAAAAGAGGAGACATTCCTGATTTAGATGAGCACCGAGAAAAAATAATAAAGGAATTTGTTAACTAAGATTTATTGATCTTCTTGGCTATCTTCTTTTGTTGGCTCTTCGTTATTTGAAACATCGTCTAAAGAGACTTCACCCTCTTCATTGATGGTTTCTTCACCAACTGAACTATCTACATCAACTTTTGCTGTTTCAGATAATTCCGCTAAGTCGTCTTTGGTTACTTGAATTTTTTCTGGAGTTTTTCTTGCTCTTTTTGAAGGCAAAATTGGTGTTCCACTTTTTGAAATTTCACCTTTGTATAAATTTTCGAAATCATCACCTATATCTTCATCATCTTCAGCAGTATCATCCACCTGCTCAACATGTTTTCTAAGTTTATAAACCGCACTATCAGTCAAATCGGATACTTGAATTTTTTCTTCTGCAATCTCTCTTAATGAAATAACTGTATTTTTATCGTTATCTCTATCAATTGTTGGTTCAATACCAGCATTTAATTGTGTAGCTCTTTCTTTAGCAACTAATACTAATTCATAGGGGCTATCTACTTTATCTATACAGTCTTCTACAGTAACTCTTGCCATGCGCAATATCTATACAGTGAACCTTCCAAAATCAAGCTGTTTTTTAAAGATATTGTGGATTTAGCTTACTCTTAACCAAATAAAGTAAAATTATAGAAGTTAGAATATATGCCCCTGAAACAATAGATATTTGCTCAATTGAAAAATTAATATCAATAAGAATGCCAAATAAAGCTGTTCCAAAAGCGGTAGCAAACACCATTAAGGCTGTTGTAAGAGCTTTTATAGATCCAATGTATTTAACACCATAAATTTCAGCCCATGTTGATGATCCCAACACATTAGCAAGTCCATTAGTAATACCTAACAATCCAAAGAAAAAAAATGATGAAAGTTCATTATCGAATAAGAAAAGTACAGCAGTTGCAACAAAAAGTGGGATGTTCATATGAATTAACAATTTTCTGCTGGTGAATTTATCAATTAAAAAACCTGAAATAAATAATGTTAGAACAGATAATATTGAATAGACCATAAAAGATTGTGCAATTATATATGGCCCCCAATCTTTTGAACTAGTTATAAAAGATTGATATACAAAAGTACCTGTTGCAATCCAAGGCATGGCAAGCATAGTCATACAAATAATATAAAATCTATAATCTTTCAAAACTTCTATTCTTTTCCATTGTTTTATTTGTTTTAGAATAACATCTTTATTTCTCTCTTCTCTGGTATCTAATTTGACTTCTTTAACTAATAAGTATGAAGCGATTGGTAGAATTATTATTACTAAAATAGAAATTGATACCCATATAATTCGCCACTCTACAACTGTTAATAAAAAAACAATTAAAATTGGTAGAATAAATTCAGCTAAAGATAAACCCAACCAACATGTACTTAAAGCTCGACCTCTATTTTTTTCAAAAAAACGTGAGATAGTTGTTGTGGCTGTATGACTTGATAAACCTTGGCCTGATAATCTCATTAAAAAAATTCCAACAAACAAAAAAACAATTGAGGAAATTTTAGAAAAAATAAAACAAGATACTGATAAAAAAATAATTACATATGATGCAAATTTTAGAATATTTACATCGTCTATTTTTTTTCCGATCCAAACTAAAATAATACTACTCAATAATGTTGCAGATGCATAGATTGAGCCAAATTGTCCATGTGTAATAGATAAAGCCTCTCTAATACTTGAATTAAATAAACCAAGAAAAAAACTCTGTCCAAAACTAGAAAAAAATGTAAAAATAAAACCAAATAGTATTACTTTTAAACTAAAACTTTTAAACATAGATAAAAATTATGACTTGTAATGTTGCTTTCATAGGTCTTGGTGTCATGGGCTACCCGATGGCTGGTTATATATCAAAAGCCGGGCACAATGTAACTGTTTTTAATAGAACTAAATCAAAAGCTGAAAAATGGTTAAATGAATACAAAGGTAAAATGGCTGAAACACCAGCTGAAGCTGCAAAAGACTCTGAATATATTTTTACGTGTGTTGGAAATGATAATGATTTAAGAGAAGTTACGTTTGGTGATAATGGTGCATTTAAAACAATTAAAAAGGGGTCTGTTTATATTGATAACACTACAGCCTCAGCAACGATAGCAAGAGAAATTCATGAATATGCAAAAAAAAATGGTTTTGGTTCTTTAGACGCGCCAGTTTCTGGTGGACAAGCCGGTGCAGAAAATGGTGCACTTACCGTTATGATTGGAGGAGATCAACCTGACTTTGATAAAGCAAAAGATAAAATTGATTGTTACAGTAAAAAAATGAAATTATTAGGTGGTCCTGGTAATGGTCAGCTAGCAAAAATGGTCAATCAAATTTGCATTGCTGGTTTAGTTCAAGGTTTGTCTGAAGCTATCAATTTTGGAATGAAAGCTGGATTAAATATGGAGGATGTTATTGAAGTGATTTCAAAAGGAGCAGCTCAATCCTGGCAAATGGAAAATAGATACAAAACCATGATTGATAATAAATTTGAATTTGGATTTGCAGTAGATTGGATGAGAAAAGATCTTAAAATTGCAATGGAAGAAGCCAAAAATAATGGTTCTCTGTTACCTGTAACCGAGTTAGTTGATAAATATTACGGAGAGGTACAGGAAATGGGTGGAAATAGATGGGATACTTCAAGTTTAATTAGAAGATTTAGAAAGTAATAAGTATGCAACCCGCATACTACGAAGATTTTAATGAAATAAAAAAAAAGATTTGGTTAATGTTAGAGGATGCAGTTTCGAACCGTAACTCTCAGTTTAGAATACCAACTTTTATTTGTGGTTTTAATTCAGATATTAACGGAAGAATTGTTGTTTTAAGAAAAGTAGATAAACAAAATAATTTAGTTCAATTTCATAGCGATATAAGATCTGATAAAATTGAAATACTAAAAAAAAATTCTAGCGCTGCTATGTTGTTTTACGACAAAGAAGAAAAAATCCAAGTTAGATTAAAAATTGAATGTATCATTAATCATGAAAACAATATTACAAAAGAATCTTGGGAAAAAACTCAACATATAAGTAGAAAGTGTTATTTAGTGGATAATGGGCCTGGCACAAAGTCAGATATTCCAACATCTGGCTTAAAACCTGAATTAGATAATTTTGATTATACGAAAGAGCAAAGTGAAGAGGGATATAAAAACTTTACAGTTATTCAATGTAAAGTTAAATCTTTAGAGTGGCTTTATCTTGCTGCAAAAGGTCATCGGAGAGCAAGATTTGATTTAGAAACGAATAAGGATAATTGGTTAATTCCCTAAATAAATGTAGCTTCAACATTCCCAAAAGCTGAGGATGTAACTTCAATTAGTTTGCTTTCATTTATTGGAACTGGAAATCCATATGCGCCAGTTAAAATTAAATTCCCTTTTCTCAAAAAATTATTTTTATTAGCTTGATCTTTGACTAGCCATTCTATTTCAGACAACATATCAGAGGGCCATTTTTTTTTACTCCATGTCTCTATAATTTCTTTATCATAAATTAGCTTAAGATCAGTTTCTATTGGGTTATTTTTAGTTTTGCACTCCGTTCCTAAAATAACACCTGAGTGTATTGCATTATTTGCAAGTAATTCAGAGCCAAAAGGTTCTTCTCCATGAAAAATGAGGTTATGAATTTCTATTAGTGGGTAAATACCTTCAATTGAATCTCGTATAAAATCAAATGAAACTAATTCAGGTTTGATGTCTCTGTTTAATATAACTCCAAATTCTGCTTCCATTGCTGGATTAGTAAAATCTTTTTTATGTAAAGTTACTCCACTTTTATAAAGCTCAGTATTCCAAAGATAACCACTAGCAGGTTGATCAAAACCCATTTTCTTTTGTGTATCTTTTGAAATACATCCAATTTTATAACCAATAACCTCTTCTCCTCTTTTCTGTCTTAACTTTGCAACATTTGACTGCACAAGAAGAGCTTCTTCATTAGTTATCTTTTTTTTTTCTTTAAAAATTGAACTTGGAATTTTATTATCATAATCTTCTAATATCTTATTTGAAAATTTCTCTATTTCTTTTAATGATAAATCTCTCATAAGAGCAGTCTAACAATAATAATTCATTAAAATACATATATTATCTCACTATTTTAACGAGACAATTTGTTAAACAAAAATGTAACATCCTCATGCTAATTTATTTATTTAAAAAGGAGGAAATAATGAAAGCATATATAATGGGAAACTACACTGAAAAAGCTTTTCAAGGTTTTTTAAAAGATCCTAAAACTGACAGAAAAGCAGTTGTAGAACAGTTAACAAAAGCAATGGGTGGAACAATGCATAGTATGGATATCGTTCGTGGTTCATATGACTTTGTTGTGGTGAATGAATTAGCTACTTTTGAGGATTTTGCAGCAGTTAAACTTGTTGTAGAAGCTTCTGGTGCTGTTAAAAACTTAACTATGTTAGAAGCAATAGACTTTAATAAAGCTACAACTAAAGCAAGTGAAGTTGCTTCAGGCGCTTACAAAGCACCAGGTCAATAATAAAGATTAATTTTTTTTGTCGTTATCGACTACTAAGCAGATTTCTGATTTAGTCAGAAATCTGCGACCTGTTCCATTATCTAATGAGAACATGCCCCCTATTCCTTTAACAGCATCAATAGTTAAATCTGTATGTTTCCACTTTTCAAATTGATCTGCGTTCATATAAAAAGGTACTCCCCCAATTTCACCTAGTTTCAAATCATTATCGCCTAGAGGGAACTCACCTTCTTGAAAACACATTGGTGCACTACCATCACAACAGCCCCCAGACTGGTGAAACATTAATTTTTCACCATACTTTTCTTGAAGCTCAGATAATAGGTTTAACGCTGAATTAGTTGCAGATACTTTCATTTTTAAACTCCGGCCCATGATTTAGAATCATGGACCAGTATATATTATTATTTATTAAAAGAAGCCTAATTTCTTCTCAGCATACGAGACATGTAAGTTCTTATTTTGTCTGTAATGACCAAGCATCATTTTATGTGTTTCTCTTCCTACACCTGATTGTTTGTAACCACCGAATGGAGAGTGAGCTGGATAAGCATGATAACAATTAGTCCATACTATTCCTGCTTGTATTGCTCTACCCATTCTGTAAGCAATATTTCCATTTCTAGTCCAAACACCTGCACCTAAACCATAAAGAGTATCATTAGCAATTTCTAATGCTTCTGCTTCATCTTTAAATTTAATTACAGACACTACAGGTCCAAAGATTTCTTCTTGTGAGATCCGAGATTTATTATCAGTTTCAAAAATAGTAGGTTGAATGTAATTTCCTTTTTCCAATCCACTATTAAGTTTACCAACATCTCCACCAGCAAGAACTTTAGCACCTTCTTTTTTGCCAAGATCTAGATAAGACTTTATCTTCTCCATTTGCTCAACTGAAGCTTGTGCTCCAATCATAGTTTCCATTTTCAATGGATTATCTTGTATAACGGCTTTTGTTCGAGCAATACATTTTTCCATGAATTTATCATAAATAGATTCTTGGACTAATGCTCTACTTGGACAAGTACATACTTCACCCTGGTTTAAGTTGAACATTACAAAACCTTCAACACACTTATCTAAGAAATCATCATCTTTATCCATGATGTCCGCAAAGAATATGTTAGGTGATTTACCACCTAATTCTAGTGTGATTGGAATAATGTTTTGAGCTGCATACTGCATAATTAGTCTTCCAGTAGTAGTCTCACCAGTAAAAGCAACTTTAGCAACTCTTTTTGAAGATGCTAGAGGCTTACCTGCTTCTAAACCAAAACCACTTACAATGTTTACAACCCCTGGAGGAAGTAAATCACCAATAAGTTCCATCATAACCATGATAGAAGCCGGTGTTTGTTCTGCTGGTTTTAAAACTGAACAGTTACCTGCCGCAAGAGCTGGCGCTAATTTCCATGTTGCCATAAGTAATGGGAAGTTCCATGGAACTATTTGAGCTACCACACCTAAAGGCTCCGGTATATTATAAGAGTATTGTGAATTACTTATTTCAGCAACAGAACCTTCTTCAGCTCTAATTACTCCAGCAAAATATCTCCAGTGATCGATCACTAAAGCTATGTCTGCAGCCATACACTCTCTAATTGGTTTACCATTATCCAAACATTCAGCAACTGCAAGCTTGTCTTTATTTTGCTCAAGAACATCTGCTATTTTCATCATTATATTTGATCTAGTAGTGATGTCTGTTTTTCCCCATTCTTTAAAAGCTGCGTGGGCCGCATCTAATGCTGACTCAACATCTTTTTCATTTGATCTTGCAACTGAACAGATAATTTCATTTGATATCGGGCTCGGATTGTCAAAATACTTGCCAGATAAAGGCTCTACAAATTTCCCATTAATAAAGTTTCCATATTTAGCTTTATACGGAAATTCTACTTTTAAATGAGACGAATCTAGAGCTGATGACACTTTTAATGCTTCTGCACTCATTTTTTTCTCTCCTCTTGTTTTGTTATTAGACTTAATGTTATTAGATCTTCTAGTTTTTTTTAAAGGTTTCTTGGTCGCAGACTTTTTTGTCCCAGCTTTTTTAGTCTTAACCTTTTTTTTGCTTTTAATTTTTCTAGAAGTTTTGACTAATTTTTTTATTTTTTTTTTGGTTTTTTTAAGTTTTTTAACCATTTGTATAATTAAAATTAAAAACTTATTAAAAGGTCATGTAAACAAAAAAATTTTGTATTCAATTTGAAGTTGTATTGTTTTGCTTATTGAATAGTAAAAAAATATTTATTTTCTAATTACCTATTTTAGACAATTTTTTTTTTAATTTTTTAGAAAGTTTAGAGAACCATTCTTTCTCTTTACCTGACTCAGGTAATACTGCGCCATACTCAATCATTTGTGATGGGGGTAAGTCAACAATATAAACCCAGACCTGAGTTTCATCTAATTTAGAATTCTTAATGATAACATCTCTTAAATCAGAAATTAATTTATCTTTTGTCTCTTTTGGTCTTCCAGCTCGAATTTGACCAAGTAAAAAAATTGAAGGCTCTTTAACTTTTTTACCTCCCATAAAGTGATTATTTTTTTTCGTTTTATTAAATATAACCTGAGCAAAATAAGTATTAGCTCCTGTTACAACATTATGAACTTTGGTAATTCCTTCTGCTAAATTTTTTTGTTGTTTTGAATTTAGATTAAAATTTGAATTAGTGACAGTATAAGTTGGCATAATGATTAGAATATAGATTTTGAATATTTTTTCCAGTTATCTTGGTAGTGCTTTGTATTTTCAAATATTGCTTCTTTTTCATCCTTAGTTACTTCTCTTATAACTTTACCGGGTGAACCAACTACTAATGAGTTGTCAGGTATCTCTTTATTTTCTGTAATTAAAGCTTTGGCGCCAATGATGCAATTTTTTCCAATTTTTGCGTTGTTAAGAATAACAGCACCAATACCAATCAAACTATTATCACCTATGGTGCATCCATGAAGCATGACCATATGGCCTATGGTTACATCTTTTCCAATTTTTAAAGGACAACCAGGGTCGGTATGTAAAACACTCCCATCTTGAACATTTGACCCCTCTCCAATAAATATGTTTTCAACATCCCCTCTTAAAACTGCATTAAACCAAATGCTCGTGTTTTTCTCTAATGTAACATCACCTATTATAGTTGCATTAGGTGCCACCCAATTTTCGCCAGAGTTTTTTGGTTTTTTATCTTTTAAATCGTAAAACATAATTTATATATTATAACATTATGCCAATACAAACTCCAATATGTGATTTTGGTAAAAAAGCTGTCTCATTTGAACTTAAATCAACTGACAAAAAAATTTTAAAACTTGATGACATAAAAGGTGAGAATGGAACTCTCATTATGTTTATTTGCAACCATTGTCCGTACGTAAAAGCAGTCACAAAAGATATTGTTAAAGATTGTAATAACCTAAAAAAAATTGGCATAAACTCTATCGCGATTTGCTCGAATGATGCAATTAACTATCCTGAAGACTCGTTTGAAAATATGATTAAGTTTGCAAATGAAAACAACTTTAGTTTTCCGTATTTAACTGATGATACACAAGAAGTTGCCAAAGCTTTTGATGCTGTGTGCACGCCTGATTTCTTTGGGTATAATAAAAATTTAGAGCTCCAATATAGAGGCAGAATGAGAGAATTAAAAAAACTTATTCCAGTGAGAAGTGGTGAGAGTGATCTATTTCAAGCAATGAAACAAATTGCAGAAACAGGCAAAGGTCCAGAGGAACAAATTCCAAGTGCTGGTTGTGGCATTAAGTGGAAATTTGATTAATGTATTTAATCGTTACCAGAACTTTTCCGCCTGAACTTGGTGGAATGCAAAGTTTAATGTGGGGTTTATCAAGAGAATTATCAAAAAACTTTATGATTAAAGTCTTTGCAGATTATATTGAGGGGCACAAAGACTTTGATAACCAAGCATCTTTTTCAATTGAAAGAGTTGGAGGAATAAAACTATTGAGAAAATATAGAAAAGCACAATTAATCAATGAATTTATTAAGGATAAAAAAATTGATGGAATTATTGCTGATCACTGGAAGAGTTTGGAGCTAATCAAGTCATCAAAAAAAAAATATTGTCTAATTCATAGTAAAGAAATTAATCATCCAAAAGGTTCAAGTTTAAATAAAAGAGTTTTAAATGTTTTAAATAATGTTGAGAAAGTAATTGCTAATTCACAATTTACAAAAAATTTAGCAAGTGAGTGTGGTGTTAATGAAAATAATATTATTGTGATCAACCCTGGAATAGATCCAGCTAAAGAATTAGAGAAAAAAACCATGAATAAAGTTGAGAGTTTACTTAAAGTAAAAACACCACGTTTAATTACAGTTTCAAGATTTGATAAAAGAAAAAATCATGAAAAAGTAATCATGGCTTTGAGAAATTTAAAACAAATTTATCCTGATATAGTTTATATCTGTATTGGTTATGGTGATGAGGAAGAAAATATAAAAAATCTTGTCAAAGAATTAGATTTAGAAGGTCAGGTTATGTTTTTTAAGGATATAACTAATGATTTAAAAAATGCTTTAATTGCAAAATCTAATGTATTTGTAATGCCTTCTATAATTCACAAAACATCAGTTGAAGGATTTGGAATTGCCTATGTAGAAGCTGCTCAATATGGAATTCCTTCAATTGGAGGAAAAGATGGTGGTGCAGCAGATGCAATTGAGCATGAAAAAACTGGTCTAATATGTGATGGAAATAATTTAGATGATGTATACTCATCAATAAATTCAATTCTAGAGAATAAAAAATATCTAGAGTATGGAAAATATGCAAAAGAACTTGTAACTAAACTCCAATGGTCGAAAATTATTCAAGAATATAAAAAAATTTTGAGCTAATGGAATATTGTCTAATTTGTAACACTCCATATAAAAGAATTAATAATTTTGTTTATAAATGTAAAAAATGCTTATTTCTTAAGTCAAATTTAAAATCAGGTAATGGCAGAGAAATTGAGGGAATTAGTGAGCTTAGAAGGAAAAATTTTAGAAATATTATTAAAGTCATTAAATCTTTAAATAGTCATAAAAAATTTAAAATTCTTGAAATAGGTTCTGGTAGTGGGTATTTTATTGAAGAATGTATTAAATCTGAATTAGACATAACTGGATCTGAGGCAAATGATGGAGAATTTATTATATTAAAAAAAAATTTTTCAAAAATTTTAAAAATTAGCCTGCCATTAAAGGAAATAAGCACAGAAAACCATACAAAGTTTGATTATATAGTTTTTAACGATGTTTTCGAGCATCTTGAAAACTTGGATAAAGTAATCGACCAACTAAAAATATTTTTAAATGAGGATGGAAAAATATTAATTAATCTGCCATCATCAGATGGGGTTATTTTTAAATTTTCAAATATTCTAAAAAAAATTGGTTTTAATAATTTTTACGATCGATTATGGCAGAAAGGTCTTTCCTCACCTCATTTGTCCTACTTTAATAATAAAAACCTAAGTATTCTTTTTGAGAAATATGGATACGAATTGATTTACTCAAGCTCTTTAGACACAGTAAGTAAAAATGGTAATTATGAAAGACTTAATTCTACTATTAAAAGCAAAATAGTATGCATGTTTATGAGTTTTATTTTAATTTTGTTTTATTACTTACAAAAACTATTTCCTAGAGATATTATATTTCACGTTTATCATCAAAAAAAAAATTAAATAATTTTTCTTTTAAAATTTTTATATATGTGCCAAATTACAATAAAAGCTGTTGTGAGCAAAATACATAATGTCAGAGTTCTGTCCCATAAAAATTCCCAAGATCCATTACTTAACAATAATGATCTTCTTAGATTTTCTTCCATTAATCCACCAAGAACAAAAGCTAAAATCAGCGGTGGCATAGGAAAATCATATAAGCGTAAAAAAGTTGCAACCACAGCAATGCCAATCATTAAATAAATATCAAAATTATTAAAAGACATTACATAAATGCCAGTAATTGAAAAAAATAGAATTAAAGGAATTAAATAATTTTTTGGTACAGCAAGAATTCTAGCGATGTACGGTATTAGAGGTAAATTTAAAATCAAAAGTATAACCATCCCTATATACATAGACATTATAATTGACCAAAAAATTTCAGGATTAGTCATATAGAGTCTTGGTCCCGGTTGAACACCAAATCCTAAGAGAGCACCTAACATTACTGCCGTTGTTCCACTTCCTGGAATTCCTAGAGTGAGCATAGGTACAAATGAACCTGAACATGCAGCATTATTTGCTGTTTCTGGTGCAGATAGTCCATTTACACTCCCTTTACCAAACTTCTGTTTTTCATCATCATTGACTAAATTTCTTTCCATTCCATAAGCTAAAAATGATGCAATGGTTGCTCCAGCCCCAGGCAAAACACCTATTAAAAAACCAATTACTGAAGATCGAGGAATTGTTTTGTACATTTTTTTTCTATCTTCTTTATCAATTTTTATTGAACCTAATTCAGTTAAAGAAACTTGTTTAGCAGCAGCAGTTGGATCATTTCTTTTTAAAATAATTGTCAAAGCTTCACTCATTGCAAATGTCGCCATTACAACTAAAACAAAACTGATACCATCTGTTAAATTCATGTTATCAAAAGTAAATCTAGTAATATCAGATAGGCTGTCTTGACCAACTGAAGCTAACATCAAACCAAGCACTACCATCATCATTGCTTTTAAGAACTGTCCCTTAGATGAAAATGCAGCGATTGCAGTTAGACCTAAAATCATCAAAGCAAAATAATCTGGAGATCTAAAAGATAAACTTACTTTAGATAAACTTGGAGCTAAAAATAATAAATAAATTGCCGAAAACGTTCCACCCGCAAATGAACTCCATGCAGCGATAGCTAAAGCTTTACCAGCCTTGCCTTGTTGTGCCATTGGATAACCGTCAAATGATGTAGCAACAGTACCTGGAACACCAGGTGCATTTAATAATATTGATGAGGTTGATCCACCAAATACTGCTCCATAATAAACACCGGCCATTAATATTAACCCTGTTGCAGGATCAAAACCATAAGTAATAGGTATCATGAGAGCAATTGCGGTCATTGGACCAAGACCGGGTAACATCCCTATAATTGTTCCAAAAAAACAACCAATCATAACCATGAATATATTTTGAAGTGTTAATGCAGTTGAAAGACCTATTAATATTCCCTCAATCATCCCATAACTCCAATTAACTTCAAAAAAGGATCTCTTAAATAAATCTCAAGGACGCCATGTAACAAATACATAAAAGCAGCTACAAAAGGGAAAGATAATAAAAACATCAATATCCAACGTCTTTCACCTAAAAAATAATAAGAACCAAATAAAAAGAATGAAGTAGTTAAAAAATATCCAATTTTTAAAATTGTTGCTCCATAAATAATTGCAATAGTAATTAATATTGCTGTTTTTTTATATTCTAAATTTTTATGTTCAACTTTAATAGTTTCTGGATCTGGTAAAATTAATTTTAACCCTGAAAAAAATAATCCTGCATAACCTAAATAAATTGGAAATGTTTTTGCATTAAATGGTGCATTTTCATCAAATGCGAATACTTGAATTTGGTATGCTGTATATAAATAGAATACTGAAAAAATAAAAAAGAGCAGTGATATAATTTTAGTAGTATTTATATTCACTGCTCTAATTTTAACTTACTAATCTAAAAGACTAGATAACTCCTAATTTTTTCATAAGAGCTGTCATTTCCTCAGTTTGTTTTTCTAAGAAAGAAACGAATTTACCCTCAGGATTATAAATATTTACCCAAGCGTTTCTTGCTCTAACAGCTTCCCATTCAGAAGTTTTTTGAACATCACCAAGCATTTTAGCAATTTTAGATTTATCAGAATTACTCATACCTGGAGGACCAAAAAATCCTCTCCAGTTTACAAATTGTACGTCATAACCCTGTTCTTTAAGAGTTGGCGCATCTGGCGCATCTGAAACCCTTGATGGAGCAGTTATACCAATAATTCTTACTTGGTCTCTTGCACCCATAAGTTCACCTAAACCTGTTGAGATAATTTGTGTCTCTCCAGATAAAAGGCCAGCTAAAGCTTTTCCACCAGCATCATAAGGAATATATGCTACAGCATTTGGATCTGCACCTGCGGCTTGAAAAGCTAATGCACCAATTAAATGGTCCATACTTCCTCTTACTGATCCACCTGCCATTTTAATTGAGTTTGGATCTTTTTTATAGGCATCAACAACATCTTTAAAGTTTTTGTATGGTGAGTTTTTAGCAACTGCTATTGCACCATAGTCACCAATCACACCTGCAATTGGCACAACATCTTTGTAAGATAAAGTTCCGTTACCTTTTACGTAACCTTTGTGTCTTGTAATTGATCTTAATACTAATGGTGTAGATTGTACTAAGACTGTATTCGCAGGTTTAGTATTAATCATATAAGCTAATGCTTTACCACCACCACCACCTGACATATTTTCAAATGATGCACTTTTTAACATTCCAGCTTTTGTTAAAGCTTCTCCAGTACCTCGAGCAGTTCCATCCCAACCACCACCAGCACCACCGCCTATCACGAAGTGAATTTTTTCAATCGCAATTGAACTAGTTGTAGATGCTGAGAATAATAGGATTGCCGAGAATAATACTGAAACAATTTTTTTAATATTTCTCATTATATTCCTCTCTCTTATTTAAGATTAAATTAAATTACATTGCCTTAGTTTATGCAACCTATAATTTCTTAGTACAACTAACAATTGAAATTGTTTTTTAAAAAATTATTGTGGGTAAACAATAGAAAAAATTTTTTTTAAATTACAAGTTTTCAATTTTTAAACTAATTAAAATTATTAATGTTCGATTTTATTAATTACACAACTATTAAAAATTATTTTAGTTCTATAATCAAAAGTTATAAAGCTATAATTATAGGATTGATAGGTGGTTATTTAGGAACAGTAATTGGTCTACCTCTTCCTTGGTTGTTAGGTTCATTAAGTTTAAATCTTTGTTTTGCATTTACAAAATTTAAAATTAAATTCCCTACTAAACTTTTAAATCCTGTTTTTTTAATAGTAGGTATTATTTTAGGTGGAACCTTAAATGTATCACTACTTTATAAAATTCATTTGTGGATTTTTTCATCTATTGCAATGATTTTTTGTACAATTATCAGTACTATTTTGGCTGGATATTATTTTTTTAAAATTTGTAAGTTTAGTAAATTTATTTCAGTGTTGGCTGCACTTCCTGGGGCATTTGTTCCAATTTCAGCAGCATTATTAGAATTTGGCAAAAGTAAAGATGATAAAAAAGTTTTGATCCCTCAAGCAACAAGAGTAATTTTTATTGTTAGTTTCGTTCCGATATTTTTCATAAATAATTTAGGTTTTTCAGAAATAACAGGTTATAATTTCTCTAACGTTTATGATTACAAATACTTCTTAGAAATTATATTTCTTCTATCAATTTGTTTTTTATTCTCAAATTTGCTTAAAAAATTTAACATCCCTTCTCCTGCATTAATTGGTGCTATGGCTTTATCAGGACTATTTTATACTTTTGAGATAATTGATGCTAGATTTCCAGATACATTCATAAATATTGCATTTGTTTTTTTGGGAACCGCATTAGGTACTAGATTAAATGGCTTAAAGTTAAATGAATTGTTCTATTTTATATTTCATGGATTAATTGTTAGTGCAATTTTGGTAATTGTTGCAATGACTACTGCTTATGTTTTAACTTATGCGGGTTTTGATTTTATTCCAACATTCTTAAGTTTTGCACCTGGAGGAATTCATGAAATGGTAGTTATAAGTGTAGCATACAAAATTGATCCTATTTTTGTAAGCTACCATCATTTTTTAAGAATATTTTTAATTGTAATATTCTTGCCACTTCTTTTATCAAAATTTCGTCAGAATAATTAGTAACCACATATTAAATTTATTTACTTAATAATTTACTAAGTAATTTAATATTTTTAACTTTTTCTAAATTTTTAATTGTACTAATTATTTTTTTTGATTTATTTAATGGCCATTTCGCAAATTCTGCACATCCCATAAACTTATCTGCCACTTCATCATATGTCATTGGAATTGCTGGGCTTCCTTTCCCAAAATCACCTCGTCCAGATATCTTTTTTCCATTTTTTAAATAGATATCAATAATCGTTGTCATTTTATCGTATCCAGCTGCCTCTGCTTTCTGATTTTTGTAAAAATTTATTTTTCTTAACATTCCTTGAACATCTGGTTTGTTTATTCTTTTATCCTGATACTCAGGAATGTATGCTCTTCTCTCTATCAACAAAATAGCCATAGAATATTCCATACTAAACTTAGCTTGAAATTCATTTTTTGGTCTGTGATGAATTAATGCATTTTGCATATTATGATTTGTTCCAACATCAACTTTAACAACCTGCTCTGGTTTAATGTCGTATTTGTAAATTAATTCTAA
The DNA here is from genome assembly GCA_014654235.1 of Pelagibacterales bacterium SAG-MED10. Taxonomy (GTDB): domain Bacteria; phylum Pseudomonadota; class Alphaproteobacteria; order Pelagibacterales; family Pelagibacteraceae; genus Pelagibacter. The sequence continues at coordinate 22,891 of JACWDH010000003.1, forward strand.
CATTTTTGTCATACCTGGATGAGTTAAAGATCCACATGGGTGAGGTTTAATTGATATCCCTGGTTTACTAAAAGTCCATGGTCGACCTAATTTTCCTTTAATTGAATTTAAATCATAACCACCACCATGAGCTTGAAAAAAACCTCTAGGAGACTCTAAAATTTTATCAGTTGCTGACCATCCGTAACCAACCAAATCACAAGCAACCACACCACTTTCAGCCGCTCTCCCTGCATGCAAAGGTTTTGTCATTGTTCCAAAATTTTCTCTTAAGCCGGCACTCAATGAAGCTGCTACACCTAAAGACTTTTGAATTTTTTCGACATCAAATTTTCTTATTTTTGCTGCAGCAGCTGCAGAAGCAAGTGTTCCACAAGTTGCTGTTGAATGAAAACCATGTTGGTAGTGTCTAGGAGACATTGCTTCAGAAATTTTACACTCTACGTCGACACCAATAAGGTATGCATTAAGAAAATCTTTTCCGCTAATACTATTTATTTCGCCTTCTGCAAAAGCACTTGGTAAACATGGTGCTGTGGGGTGAGTTAATAAACCATATACTCTGTCAGAACCAACAGCTAATTGTGTATCATCATAATCATCTGAGTGAATACCTACACCGTTTGCTAAAGCTGCAAATTGACTAGGAACTTTCATTTTTGAGCCAATTACAGTGGCTCTACCATTTGCCGAATTTTTCTTGATCTGTTTAAATAAATATTCGCCAGTTCTTGCAACAGAACCAGATAAAGCTAAACCAAATCCGTCTAAAATATGCTTTTTAGCTAACTCAACTACAGTTGAAGGAATATTTTTAAATTTAGTTTTATAAACAAATTTTGAAACGTAATTAGTTAGTTCTTTACCTTTGGAGCTATTTATATTTGGTGTGTAAGCTTTCTTCATGTTCTTTTCCTTTCAGTTAAAAGATTTTTAATTGGTTTATAAAATAGACTTAAAAAAGTGAGAATAAAAAATGTCATTGCAATTGGTCTAGTAAAAAACATAAATAGGTTTTGGTCAAAAATTATGATTGATTGTGCTAACGAATTTTCAACTAGTTGGCCAAGTACTATACCCATTATTATAGGTGCCGGTGAAAAACCAGCTCTCCTTAAAAAAAATCCTATAACACCAGATATCAGCATAATATAAACATCAACCATCGATTGGGACAATCCATAGGATCCGACTAAACAGAAAACAAATACAGATGGCCACAAAAATCCCCTTGGTATTAAGGAAATTCTTGAAAATATTTTTGCACCTAATAAACCAAATACTAAAAATATAAAATTAGCTAAAAGCATTCCATAAAAAATTGTATAAAGAAGATCAGGTTGTTGCTCGAATAAGTATGGCCCTGCTCTTAAACCATGAATTTGAAAACCTCCTAATATAACTGCTGTAGTTGCAGATCCTGGAATTCCTAAAGCAAGAGTTGGTATCATGGCTCCACCAGTTGCAGAATTGTTAGCTGCCTCAGGTGCCGCTACACCTTCAATCTCACCTTTACCAAAATTATCCTTATTTTTAGACCATCTTCTAGCTTCATTGTAGCCTATCATTGCACTTACAGTGCCTCCTTCAGCTGGAAGTATTCCAATAAATGTTCCAATACCTGTTGATCTTAAAATTGTTTTTCCACAATTTTTAAATTCAGTAATGGATGGTAATTTTATTGCAGAGAATTTAATTCTTTCTAATAGAAGTTCACTCTTTGATGCTTGAACAAAAATTTCAGACATTGCAAACAAACCAATTAAAACTGGTACAAAGCTTACACCCTCAAACAGTTCATCAACGCTAAAAGTAAATCTTGATATTCCTGTAGTTAAGTGAACACCAATTGTTGCAACAAATAGACCTATTAAACCTCCAATAAGATTTTTAACAGGAGATTTGGAGCTAATAGATGCAAGCATAGATAAACCAAATATTGCTAGTGCAAAATATTCAGGAGGACCAAATTTGTATGCAATTTTTGCTAAAGTAGGGGCAAAAATTATTAAAACTATTAAAGATATAATTCCTCCAATTACACTGGAAACCGCTGCCATTCCTAAAGCTTTTCCAGCTTTACCATTTTGTGCCATTGGAAATCCATCAAAAGCGGTTGCCGCAGCTGGTGGAGCTCCTGGTGCATTAATCAATATTGCTGTTATTGATCCACCGAATGTGCCTCCACAATATAAAGCGGCCATTGCTGCAATTGCCTGATTAGGTTCTAAATATATAGTAAATGGTAATAATAAAGCAATTGCCATACCTGAACTTAATCCAGGTAACGCTCCAATTAAAACTCCTACAATTGTAGATCCTAAAATTAGAAGAAATGTAGTTAAATCTAATATTAAAGTTATCTTACTAATTAATTCCATTAATAAAAATTCCTCACTATAAAATCTTCTAATATACCTTGTGGAAATTTAAGTTGTAATACAAGAGTAAAAAAAACAAATACAAATACTGTCATCCCAATTGAATATAAAAGAACAAAAAATTTATCTTTTCTTTGCCAAAGTAATGGCGTCACAAATGTAAATATTAAAATTGTTAAAAAAAAACCTAATTTATCTGCTATTAAAATTATAAATAATATAAATCCAAATGTTATAAAAGCATTGGTTTTTATTATTTCTTTTTTTTCCTCTACTAAGTTTTTATTTTGATAAATTTGAAATAAACTTAAAAATACTATCAAAGTAAATATCAATCTAGGCATCATAGTTGGTTGCATGCCTTGAGCTAGAATTTCTGGTACTTCATCAAATGAAAAAGTATAAATATACAGCAATATAGTGATGGTAATTATTACCGACAAAATTTTTATATCTTTTATCATCTAGAGAATTCTTAAAAAAAAGGGGAACAATAACGTTCCCCTTTTATATAACTTTAATTTATTATTTTGCTAAACCTAAACTTACAAGAGCAGCTCTAGCTTCCTTGTAAATTTTCTTGATTTCAGCGTCCCAGGCAGCCGAACCAGCTACACTTGATGCATCAAGACCTGCTCCAGTCAAATAGTTTTGATATACTGGATGAGCCATTGCTTTTAAAAAACCTTTTTCAAGTTTTGCAATTGTTTCGGGTGGTGTTCCTTTAAGAACGACAACTCCTCTAACTGTTGCAAAAGACGCATTGATACCTTTTTCTTTTAAGGTTGGAGTATCTGGTAAAGCAGAAAGTCTCTCATCAGCCATCACAGCTAATACTCTTAATTCTCCACTTTCTAATTGATCTTTACCTTCATCCAAATTTAAACCTGCAGCATCTATTTGAGCTCCTACCAAGTTGGTCATAATTGCTCCCCCACCTTCAAATGGTACAAAAGCAATTTTTGTTTTTGCTTCTCTTGCAAAAATCAAACCTGAAATATGGTCAACACTTCCAACGTTTGTTCCACCATATTTAATAGGTTTTTTATTACCTGCTTTTATAAGATCCTCAATTGTTTTGTATGGGCTTTTAGCATTTACAAAAATTACAATTGGATCAACTGTAGTTCTTGCAACACCAACAAAATCATCAATATCTAATGCAGCACCACCTCTTGCCATTCTAAATAAATGTGTTGGCGTAATTGCTAAAACAGTATGTCCATCTCTTGGCTTGGATTTGACATACGACATTGCCTTATTACCTCCATCACCTTTCTTAGGTGTGATGTAAGCATTATTTTTTAGATTTTTTCTTGTTCTAATTAATAACATTCTAGCTGTGGTATCAGTTCCACCACCTAAACCAGCATGTGTAACTACTTCAATTGGCTTTGAAGGGAATTCTTCTGCAACAGCGGTAGTTGCAACTTGTCCTAAACCTATAAATGAAGTGATTATTAATGCAAAACTAAGAAATAAACTTTGTATTTTTTTAATCATTTTTATTCCTCTCATTATTTAAGGTTGGAATTAAATCTTAATCAAAGTTTAGTGTCAAATTTAATAGCTTGAGTGATTATTGTGTCACAGCCTAAATATATAACAGTGCTATATTCAAGTGATTATATTCAATGGTAATAATATCTTTTCAAATACTTTATTTGCTGAAAGTTTTGACAGATCACTTACTTGAATAGCTTTAAAGTTTTCTCTCTCTATACTAACCTTATGTGGTGTAGTATGAGCTCCAAATAAAGCTAATCCTTTAACACCTAAATGTGCAGATATGTGAGCCGGTCCTGTATCATTAGCAATTACAAAAGAACTATCTTTAATTAATGAAGTAAGCTGTGAAATATCTAGTGCCTTGCCATTATCTAAAACACAAAGCGCATTTATTTTTGATGCTTCATTAATTTCATTTGGTCCAGGTGCTATAACCACTTTAAACTTTTTTTCTATTTTTTCATTAATCATAGAAATCAAATCATTATAATAAGGCCATTTCTTAGAAGTTAAATGAGGAGAGCAAAAAGGAAAAAGAACTATGTAATTATCAAGTTCATAATAATTCTTTATTTTAGAGATATCAGTTACACTCCATGAAAAATCAGGTTTAGCTGTATATGATGTTTTTACTCCTGAATTTTTAAGTTGAAGATCAAATCTTTCTAACACAGAGTCTTTATCAAAATCCAGCTTAGTAGTCCCCTCTGGTAAAGTGGTTTCAGTTGACGACCATATTTCCTTACCAACTTTAGGGAATAGAATTTTTTTATAAAAAGAAGTTCTGCTTGAATTTTGAAGATCAAAAACTTTGGAAAAACTATGTTTTTTAATTTCTTTCATTAATGAATATAAATAAATAAGATTTAATCTTGATAGTCGCTTATCTAAAATTACATTTGAAATATTAGGATTTTTTTTAAAAAGGTCATAATAAGGTTTTGTTGTTAACAAATGAATCTGATCGTCTGGGTGATTTTCAGAAATATCTTGAATTGCTCCACAAGCTTGAGCTATATCTCCCAAAGAGCCATGTTTAATAATTAAAATATTAGACATATTTAAAACAACTTAACATAGTATATTTATTTATGAATAAAATTCTGGTTGAAGTATCTGTTGGTGAGCTGTTGGATAAAATTTCAATTTTAGAAATTAAACAAGATAAAATTAAAGATCCTGAAAAACTTAAATTTATCAAAGATGAGCATTCAATCCTTAACGATCAATTAAATAAAAATTTTAAATCTGATGAAAAAATAAATAATCTTTTTTCTTCATTAAAAGAGATCAACGCAAAACTTTGGGTGATTGAAGATGAAAAAAGACAATGTGAAAAAGATCAAAATTTCTCAGACAAATTTATTAAACTTTCAAGGGATGTACATTTTTTAAATGATGATCGAGCAAAAATTAAGCTAGAAATAAACAATTATACTGGCTCAAAAATCAAAGAGATCAAAGAATATACTAGCTATTAAAAGAATATTTTTTTTCTAAAAATTTAATCACATTGTGAATAATAAAAGTCATAAATAAGTATATTCCACCGGCAACAATAAATACCTCAATTGGCTTAAATGTGGTTGATATTATATATTTTGCAACACCAGTTAAATCCATTAACGTTACTGTACTTGCTAGTGATGTCCCTTTCATCATTAGTATAATTTCATTTCCGTAGGCTGGAAGAGATTGTCTAATAGCAATTGGAATTTGTATTTTATAAAAAATAATTTTATTAGATATCCCTAAACTTTTACCAGCCTCAATTATTCCAGGTTTAATAGTTTGAAACGCAGATCTTAATATTTCAGATGTATAGGCGCCTGTATTTAAAGTAAAAGCTATAATTGCACACCAATAAGGTTCTTTTAAAATAACCCACAAAAATGTTGACCTTAAATATTCAATTTGTCCTAATCCAAAATAAATTATGAAAATTTGAACTAGTAAAGGAGTTCCTCTAAATAAATAAGAATATCCATAAGCAAACTTATTTATTAAAATATTTTTATTTAATCTTAAGATTGCAAATAAAAGCCCAATGATTAATCCAAAGAATAATGATGCCGACAATAATTTTAGAGTTACAACAGTTGCACCTAAAAGTTTAGGAAAACTAGTGAACATTAAATCAAAATCCATTAATACCCCCTGCTGTATTTAATCTCTAATCTATTAATAATTTTCATACTGATATAAGTGAGCATCAGATACAAAATTGCTGCAAAACAATAAAAGAATAGAGGATCTCTTGTAGAACCTGCTGCAATGTAGGACTGTCTCATAATTTCTACAAGTCCAGTTACAGAAATTAAAGATGTATCTTTTAAAGTAATTTGCCAAACATTACTTAAGTTTGGAATAGCTAGTCTTAACATTTGAGGTAAAATTATTTTATAAAACTGAGTAAATTTATTAATTCCTAGAACCTTTGCAGCTTCAAACTGACCTTTATCGATTGACTGAATTGCACCTCTAAAAACCTCAGTTGAATAAGCTCCTGAAATTATTCCAATTGCCACAGATCCAGTAATAAATGCATTTATTTCAATATATTCAAAATACCCAAAAATCGACGCAACATACATAATTGCACCGCTTCCTCCAAAAAAGAAAAGGTAGATGACTAAAAGCTCAGGAACACCACGAATAACGGTTGTGTAAAAATTTCCAATTAAATTTAAAGACTTAAATTTAGAGAGTTTTAAAGGTGTAAATATTAGTGCAAAGAAAAATCCTATAAACATTGCTGTAACAGAAACAGCTATAGTCATTAGGGTTGCGTAAAATAGTTCGTCACCCCAACCAGTTTTACCAAATGCGAGAAGTTCCATACAGATTGGCGACTATATATTATAGTCGCCAAATCTTAAATTAATTACATCGATGCGTCGAAACCAAAGTGTTTAATAGCAAGTTTGCTAATAATTCCTTTTTTTCTAGCTGTATTTATTGCTTTATTGAAATCCTTTAAAAGTTTTGCATCTCGTTTTCCAATTGCATCATCTCCACCCTGTCTAATTCCAACACCAACACCATTGCCAAATGCACCACCTGAAAAAGTTGGTCCAACTAGAGTAACTGCTTCACCAGATTTGTCAGCATAGTCAGTAAATGCAACCGCTGCAGCTAAAGCAACATCACATCTACCAGAAGTTAGATCAAGGTTAACTTCATCTTGTGTTTTGTAAGTTCTAACATTCACACTTCCTACGTCACCTGACTCTAAAAAGTTTTGGTGAATAGTTCCTGTTTGAGTACAAACTGTTTTACCAGCAAGTGCACCTGTTAAAGTTTTAAGTGCTTTTTTGACATCTGATCCACCCAAAGATAAGTTTATACCTTCTGGGGTATCAATACCCACTAAGCTTGAACCCTTCATTACCGCAAGTGAAGCAACTTCGTCTGCATAACCTTGAGAAAAAGTAATTGTTTTTTGTCTTTCAGCAGTAATAGACATTCCTGCCATGATTGCATCGAATTTTCTCATTAAGAGAGCTGGAATCATTCCATCCCAATCTTGTTCAACGATTGTACATTCACGTTTCATGATCACACATAGTTCTTGAGCAAGCTCAACTTCGAAACCAATTAGATTACCTGATGCATCTTTTGAATTCCATGGAGGATAAGCTCCTTCAGTTCCTATTTTTATTTTGTCAGCGTAAACACTTCCGATAACAAAAAAAGAAGTAAGAACTGTTAAAATAGTCTTTTTAAATATATTCATTATTTTCTCCTTAATTTGGATATAATTATTTCACAAATTTTAATAATTAAAAAGAAAAATCAATGGTTTATTGAAGAAGAGAAATTCCAAGAACAATCAAAACTGGGTATGTAAACTCTTGATAATTTTGTGTTTCCAAAATTTTGATTAAAAACATTCAGCCAATTTTCAACCTGCTGTGGTTTTTTATCTTGGCTACCAACTTGTGCAGTGATAACTCCTTTTGGTTTTAAAATTCTAACTAACGAGTCCATATTCTTCGATGCTAGATCAATGCAAAATTGGTCATCATTTAAATCTACATAAATATGATCGTAAGTATCATCACTCACAGACTTAATGCTTTCAAAAGCGTCTCCCCAAACACACTTGACAGAATTTTTTTCAGTTGCTTTTTTTCCTATATCTCCAAGATGTTTATTGCACACATCAACAACCTCTGAATCTAATTCGTACCAATCAATAAAATTAAAATTTTTTGATATGCATTCTCTTGCGACTCCCCCATCTCCACCACCGATAATAGCTGCTCTCTCATTTTTTTTATTTAGATTTAAGCCTGCTCCTACAAATGTTGAACTATACAAATGTTCATCTGTAGTTGCTACTTGAATTTCGCCATCAATAAAAAGGGACTTTCCAAATTGCTCCAATTCTAAAATTTCAATATGTTGCCCTACTTTTGATTTAAAGTCCTCCAATACATCATTTACTACATATGATTTTTGTAGACCTGTTGAGCTGTAAATATCTGGATAAAGAGACTTAGTATCTCTATTAAATTCTTTTTTAACTATTCTTGTATGTTCAAACTCTTTTTTTATAATTTCCACTGCAACTGATGGATTTATTTTTCCACATGTAAAAAAATCAAAGCTAATAATGCCTTTTTCTGGAAAAGTATGAAAGCTAATATGGCTCTCTGCTAATAAAGCTAAAATTGTAAAACCTTGCGGTTCAAATTTATATTTGGAAATATTAAGAATGGTAACTTTGGCAGTTTTAGCTATATCATGAATTACTTTTTCAAAGAGGGAAGGATCATATTCTTTTGTGGTTCCAATAATGTCTAGAGTTATATGTTCTCCAACTTTAGTCATCTATTATCCCTTCTTATAATTTTTTGCTTTGGATAAAACTTTGTTCATTTCTTTAAAAGAAAGTATTCTAGGTTTACCCAGTTTGAGACTGGTTATATACTGAAGGGATATATTTTCAACCTCTTCAGCTAACTCAAAAGCTTTTGACAAATTTTCTTCAAATGCGATTTGTCCATGATTTGCTATTAAACAAGCTTTTCTATCCGTTAAAGCCTTCAAGATGTTTTTTGATAATTTTCGAGTTCCATAGGTTGCATAATTTGCACACTTGATGTCATGTCCTCCTGCCATTGCAACCATATAATGAAAAGGAGGAATTCCTTTTTTATGACAAGATACTGCTGTGGCATTTGTAGAGTGGGCATGAACAATTGCTTTTGCCTGTTTTTTACTATTATAGATATCTTGATGAAATTTCCATTCAGAAGATGGGCTCCCACTTTTCTCATCATAGATTCCATTAAGAGTTACAAAAACAATATCTTTATTTTTTAAGGACGAATACTTTTTTCCTGATGGTGTGATTAAAAAACCATTTTTGTACCTTAAAGAAATATTACCAGATCTTAATGCTGACAATTTTTTGGAATTCAACATTTTTGAATATTTTATTATTTCAGATCTTAAATTTTTCATTTAAATAATTTTTTTAAACTACTATAGGAGGCTTCAGAAATTCCTTTTTCAGTAATTAAACCTGTAACATATTTTGATGGTGTGACGTCAAAAGCTAAATTTAATGACTTACTTTTATTTGGATATATCAAAACTTTTTTAATTTCGTTATTTTCGTCAATTCCTTCTACATGTGATAATTCCTCTGAGTTTCTTTCCTCAATAGGAATATTTTTTGCATCTTTTATTTCCCAATCTATTGTTGAACTAGGTAAGGCTACATAAAATGGAATATTATTATCATAAGCTGCTAATGCTTTTAGATAAGTCCCAATTTTATTACAAACATCCCCATTAGATAATGTTCTATCAGTTCCAACAATACACATATCTACTTCACCCCTTTGCATTAAAATACCACCGGTATTATCAGCAATAATTGTATTGGGTATCTCTTCTTCATTTAACTCATACGAAGTTAAATTCGCTCCTTGGTTTCTTGGTCTTGTTTCATCTACCCAAACATGAACAGGAATCCCTTTTTTATGAGCATGATATATTGGTGATGTTGCTGTTCCCCAATTAATAGTTGCTAACCAGCCCGCATTACAATGAGTTAGAATATTTACAGTACTTTTTTTCTTATTATATATTTCCTCAATTATTTTTAATCCATTAATACCTATATTTTCGCAATACTTTACATCTTCATCACATATTTCTTTAGCTTCTTTTAGAGCTATATCTAAAATTTGATCACTATTAATACCAGATAATTTTTTCATCATGCGGTCTACTGCCCATTTTAAATTAATTGCAGTAGGTCTTGCTTGAGTTAATTCTTCTGCACTTTTTTTAACGAATTCAGGATTATGATTTTCTTGGGTTGCCAGAGCTATTCCATAAGCTGCCGTCCCACCAATCAAAGGTGCACCTCTTACTTCCATTGTTTTAATTGCATGAACTGCGTCTTTTACAGTCTTAAGTTCTTTTATAGTAAATTTATGAGGAAGTTTGGTTTGATTAATTATTTTAACAACATTATTTTCATACCATATTGTTCTGTATTCTTTTCCGTCAATTCTCATTTACTAAGAGCTCTCCCAGCAACGGTTTTGAGCTTTTCTATTGTCTTTTGGGTTCGTTTTTCTGGAGCAGTTATAATGGCTACATCTAAGCAATTATTTGTAGGATCGTTTATATCTATATGATTTTCAAAATTATCTATTAAATTTTTAATCATCACTTTAGCTTTTTCAGCATTTCCTAATAAAACTTTAATTACTTGTTGAACGTCAACATTTTCATGATCTGGATGCCAACAATCAAAATCCGTTACCATTGAGACAGATGCATATCTAATTTCAGCTTCTCTTGCTAACTTAGCCTCCGGCATATTTGTCATACCAATTACATCCGCTTTCCAGGATCGATATAAATTAGATTCAGCTAATGTTGAAAATTGAGGACCCTCCATTACAACATAAGTTCCATTTCTTTGATAATCTATATTTGATTTTTTTATAGCATCTTCACATGCATTCATTAGACCATTAGAAGTTGGATGAGCCATTGAAACATGGGCTACAATTTCATCTTCAAAAAAAGTTTTTATTCTTGAAAAAGTTCTATCAATAAATTGATCAACTATTACAAATTTTCCTGGAGGTAAATCTTCCTTTAAAGAACCGACGGCAGAAACTGAAACAATATCTGTAACACCTAACTGTTTAAGTGCATCTATATTAGCTCTAAAATTAATATTAGAAGGAGAAATAAAATGTCCTCTACCATGTCTTGGTAAAAAATATACTTCCTTATTTTTATAATTTGTTTTTAAAATTTGATCTGAAGGATTTCCCCATGGTGTATTTACTTCAATTAATTCTCTTTCCTTGAATTCCTCAACATCGTAAAGACCACTTCCACCAATAATTGCTAATTTATTTGTTGTCATAATTTAAAATTTATTTATTTATACTTTTATAATTTACTATTATGAATTTGAAAGATTTTATTAGATCTATTCCAGATTACCCTAAAAAAGGGATTTTATTTAGAGACATTACTACACTGATTAAAGATGAAAATGCATTTGCTGAAACTATCAATCAAATAGTTGAAAGATCAAAGAAATATAATTTTACAAAAATTGGTGCAATAGAGTCGAGGGGATTTGTATTTGCTTCTGCAGTTTCTTATATTTTAAAAAAACCTTTTATTATGCTAAGAAAAAAAAATAAACTACCAGCTGATGTTCACTCTGTAGATTTTGAGTTAGAATATGGAACGGCTACTATTGAAGTCCATAAAGACTCATTAAACGAAAATGATAGTGTTTTAATTATTGATGATTTAATTGCAACTGGAGGAACAGCAGAAGCAGCAGCAAAACTTGTAGAAATTTCAAATGGTAAAGTGGCAGCTTTCATATTTGTTATCAATTTATTTGATCTTGGTGGGTCAGATAATTTAATTAAAAATGACTACAAAGTTGAAAATTTAATTGAATTTCCTGGGCATTAATTGGTAGCGGGAAGTGGGATCGAACCACTGACCTCAGGCTTATGAGTCCTGCGCTCTAACCAACTGAGCTACCCCGCCGTACCTTGAGAAGTCTTATAATATAAATCTTTATTGTTTCAATATACTTTTAACCAAGATTTATGGTCTAAATAATTAAACTTATGGCAATCAAACAAATTAAACCAACTAACAAAAGCGAAACTATTATATTTTTTTTAAAAGTTTTTTTTTTATCTAATTTAACTCTATTGAGTAAAACATTAACGTCAGTAGTTTTAATTTGATTATCTGATGAAGTTTCAGATGAAGATTTGTCTATATTAAAATCTGTATAATTAGTAGTCATTTATAAAATATCAATTTAATCATTGAAGATTAAATAAAACAATTAATATTTATTAAATTAATATTAAATGTTTTTAAAATTACTCTGTTTTAGTGGTTTTTGTATTATTTGTGCCAGATATTTTTTTTTCTCAACTTCTATAAAAATATCATTTCCCAATAAATCATCAGCTGTATAAATATTATTGATATATCCAAAAGCTAAATTTTTTTTAAAGTTAAATGAGTAGTTGCCAGACGTTGTCCTGCCAATTATTTTTTCTTTAAAATAAATGGGTTCATCATGAAGCAGCAATGGTGAACCTGGTTTATTATCTTTAAGAGTGAGCATAACAAATCTTCGATCAATTTTTTTGCTTTTAATAAACTGAAGCGCTTTTTTTCCAATAAAATCAATTTCTTTTTTGTTGCTAATAGTGAATGTCAGGCCAGATTGAAATTGATTTTCTTCTGGAGAAATATCATGACCCCAATGCAAAAAACCACTTTCCATTCTCATCGTATCTAAAGCATGCATACCACAATTAGAAAGATTAAATTTCTTTCCTTTTTCAATAATTAGTTCGTAAATTTTTTTAGCATCAGTTGTTCTTATATATAATTCATAACCTAGCTCTCCAACATATGATAATCGTTGAGCCCAAATTTTTGTATTATCGATTTTAATATGTTTTGCATAACCAAATTTAAAATTTTCATTTGTAAAATCTTCTTTACTTATCTCTTGCATTAAAGATCTGCTCTTTGGACCAAAAATACCAAATACACAATAATCATCAGTTACATCTTTAAGATCAATTCCATCAGACAAATGTTTTTTAATATGAAATTTATCTCTTTCTCTTGTGGCTGCTGAACTTATAATTCTAAAATGATTATGATCAATGCAGACTACTGTTAAATCGGTTTCAATGCCACCATCTTCATTTAACATATGAGTGTAAGTACACTTTCCAACTTCATTTTTAATATTTGCTGTACAAATTTTTTGTAAATTTTCATGAGCTTGTTCTGATTTGATTTCAAATTTCGAGAATGGAGTTAAATCAAATAAGCCTACATTATTTGCTGTATTACTTGTTTCGTATTCAACAGCTGGATACCAATTTTGATAGTTGTAACTGTATTCATTCTCTGATTTTTCGCCATCAAGAGCAAACCACATTGGTCTTTCATATCCTGCGGATACTCCAAAGCATGCTCCAAAGCTTTTTAATAAATCATGATGTGGTAAAGTTTTTATATTTCTTGATGTTTTGTGCTGTTTGTAGGGCCAATGCATTCCATATAAATCCCCTAAAGACTCCGTAATCCTATCTTTGATAAATCCCACATCTGAATGAAATTTCTGAAATCTTTTTATATCGTAATTAAAAATATCTTCATTAATATGTCCATTCATTAACCATTCAGCAGTTACTTTTCCAACACCTCCTCCACTTCCAATTCCAATACTGTTTAAACCACAGCTAACAAATAAATTTTTTACTTCGGGAACTTCACCTAATAAAGAATTAGTGTCTGGAGTAAAAGACTCTGGACCTGAAAAAAATTTTCTAATTCCTATTTTTTCTAGTATAGGAAACCTTTTCATAGATTTTTCTAAGTAAGGTTCAAAGTGCTCAAAATTTTCAGGAAATTCTCCAAAAGAAAAGTCTTCTGGTACTTTGTTGGTTTTATTAAATGCAGGAATAGATTTACCCTCAAATATTCCAATTAATAATTTCCCTGCATCCTCTTTAAAATAAACACTGCTATCAAAATCTCTAATCACTGGTAGAGTTGGTGAAAGCTTTTCTATTGGTTCTGTAATTACATAAAAATGTTCTGCAGGATAAAGAGGAATGCTAACTCCAATCTTTTCACCAATTTGTCTTGACCACATTCCTGTAGCTAAAACTACATACTCACACTCTATATCTTGACCATTAACTCTAACCCCATGAACTCTTCCATTTTTAGTCAATATAGTTTCAACTGGGGATTGTTCATATATTTTTGCTCCCCCTTTTCTTGCTCCTTTTGCAAGCATATGAGTGACCCCACTTGGATCCGCTGATCCATCTCCTGGCATTAATACACCGCCTTTTAAGTCCTCAGTACTCATCATTGGGTATTTTTTTTTAATCTCTTCTTTATTAAGTATCCTTAAGTCAACATCATAAAGTTGAGCGGTTGTTGCTTGTCTTTTAAGTTCCTGCCAACGACTATCAGTTTGTGCAATTGAAAGAGCACCGTTAAGTCTTAGTCCTGCTGAGTGATCAACTTCTTTTTCTAAGTTTTTATATAAATCTAAGGTGTATTTTCTAATTTTAGTTACAGAGGCTGATGGACCTAACTGACTTACTAATCCTGCTGCATGCCATGTTGTCCCTGATGTTAGTTGGTCTCTTTCTAATAAAATAACATCTTTCCAACCAAACTTTGTTAAGTGATAAGCAACAGAGCAGCCAATCACTCCACCACCTATTACAACAACTTTTGTGCTTGAAGGATACTTTTTATCCATCACTAATTTTTGATAGCTTCTCCAGGCTCAACAAAACTATGACCAAAAACATCGGCAACAGCTTTGTAGGTTACATAACCTTTGTGAACATTTAGTCCTGCTAAAAAATGTTTGTCTTCGCCTAAGGCTTTTTGATAACCTTTATTTGCAAGTTTTACTAAAAATGGAAGTGTAGCATTATTTAAAGCTAATGTTGATGTTCTTGGTACACCACCTGGCATATTTGCAACACAATAATGTACTACATCGTCAACTATATAAGTTGGATCTCCATGAGTAGTTGGTTTGCTTGTTTCAACGCATCCCCCCTGATCTATCGCAACGTCAACAATGACAGATCCACGTTTCATAAATTTTAACATTTCTTTAGTAACTAATTTGGGTGCCTCGGCTCCTGGAATTAAAACACCCCCAACTAAAAGGTCAGCCTCAGATAATAATTTAGTTAAATCAATTTTATCACTTTGTTCTGGAATAATTTTATCACCAAACATTTCTATTAGTTGTTTTAATCTTTTCTCTGATTTATCAACAATATGAACTTTTGCCTGCATTCCAGTTGCAATAACTGCTGCATTTTCTCCAACCACACCTCCACCTAAAATAACAACAGTTGCACCAGTTACACCAGGTGCTCCTCCTAATAAAAGTCCTCTTCCATTTTGATTTTTCTCAAGACAATGTGCTCCAGCTTGCACAGACATACGCCCCGCAACTGCACTCATAGGAGCAAGTAGAGGTAATCTTCCGTTATTGTCAGTTACAGTTTCATAAGCGATATTAATACTTTTTGATTTAATCAACCCTTCAGTTAATTCTTTCGCTGCCGCTAGATGTAAATATGTATAAACAATTTGATTTTCTCTAATCATTTCTACCTCTGATTTTTGAGGCTCTTTAACTTTAACAATTATTTCAGCATCATCAAAAATATCTGCTGCAGTGTTAGCAATTTTTGCACCAGCTTTTATGTATTGTTCATTTTCAAAGCCAGCTTCAAAACCCCCGTTGTTTTCAACAATAACTTCGTGACCTTCGGAAACTAAAATTTTTACACTTTCAGGGGTTAGACCAATTCTGTTCTCTTGAGGTTTTATCTCTTTAGGCACGCCTATCTTCATAAGCTTTCTTTTGTTTAAGTTAAAATTAACTAATTTTTTTGGTTTTTTTGATAATTAGTTATACCAGTTCTAAGTTTGTCGATAATTTCATCTATATGTTTTTCTTCACATATAAATTGTGGAGCTATAATTAGACAGTCTCCAGTAGCTTTAAAATTAACTCCTGCTTCATAACAAGCTTTGAAAGTTTCATAACCTGCTTTACCTGGCTTAGTGTTCAATTTCATATCTATTCCGCCCATCATTCCATATCCTCTAATATTATCTACAGCTTCTAAATCTTGAAGTGAGAATAAACCTTTTTGGAAATAAGGAGCTAAGTTTTTTGCTCTTTCAAAAATATCTTCTTTTTCAAAAATATCTTGAACTGCTAAAGCTGCAGCTACAGCAACTGGTATTCCTGAGTAAGTATAACCATGAAATAATTCGACCGAACCCATTGGAGAAGCATCCATCACTGCATCGTAAATTTCATCTTTACATGCAACAACACCCATTGGAACTACACCATTGGTTGTTGCTTTAGCCATTGTCATTATATCTGGTGTTACGCCAAACTCTTGGCTAGCAAATACCGATCCAGTTCTACCCCAACCTGTAATCACTTCATCAAAAATTAAAAGTATTCCATGTTTATCGCATGTGTCTCTTAACTTTTGTAAATAACCTTTTGGTGGCACTAAAGTTCCAGTTGATCCGGCAATTGGTTCAACAATACATGCTGCAATATTTTCTGGACCAAAGTTGGTTGCTATTCTTTCTAAGTCGTCAGCTAAGTCTGCACCCGTCTCTGGTTGGCCACTTACAAATTTATGTTCTGGTAAATGTGTGTGTCTCATGTGTTGAACACCTGGCATTAGAATACTTGCAAAAGTTTTAACATTGTTGATCATCCCTCCAACAGAAACACAACCAATATTCATTCCATGATATCCACGTTCTCGACCTACAAATCTAAATCTGTGAGCATTTCCTTTTGCTCTATGATAAGCGACTGCAATTTTAATTGCTGTCTCTACTGCGGTTGAACCACAAATAGTATAAAACATTTTATTTAAATCTGCTGGAGTATGTTTGGAAATTCTTGTAGCTAATTCAAACGATCCACCGAAACCTTGCTGAAAAGGTTGAGCATAATCTAAAGTTTCTAATTGTTTAGTTACAGCTTCAGTAATTTCTTTTCTTCCATGCCCTAAAGGATTGCAAAATAATCCAGAACTTGCATCAATTTGAGTTTTGCCGTGATGAGTTTTTAAATAAACTCCTTTAGCTTCTGTAATTAATCTTGGGTTTGCCTTAAAATCTTTATTAGATGTAAATGGCATCCAATGTTCATTTAAAGAATTTGGTACCGAAGTTCTGTTTTCTGAGCTCATAATTTTTAATATTTAGTTATAACAAAATATGTAGACTAAAATGTTTTGTTTACTACATTTATTTTGACCTACATTGGACAAGATTAATATACAACTTTAAATTGTACAATTGATTTATTTGCACACCAGCTTTTCGTCATAAAGTGTTTTACTTCTATATAAAATTGAATTTAAATATGTGTAATTTAATTAATTAAACATAGGGGAATAAATGAAAAAATTATTAACTTTTATTCTAGGGTCTATACTTGCGCTTAACCTATCTATTTCAGTTGCAAATTCAGCTGCAAAAGAAGTTAGAGTTGCATATTTCCTAGAATGGCCAAGTCCTAACCTAGAGGACATGCAAAAGAAAAACTTTGCAAAAGCTCTTGGAGTACCGGTTAAATGGACAAACTTCACAAATGGTGGAGCGATGACTGATGCAATGTTAGCGGGAGATATTGATATTTCTTACTCGCAAGGTTTAGTACCTTTTATCAATGCTGTAAAATCTAAAGCACCTCTTAAGCTGGTAGATATTGCTATGGAATACGGTATGGGTGGAACAACTTGTGTTACATCTAATGCTTCTGGAATTACAAAAGCTAATGGATCAGAGTTAGAAGGTAAAAAAGTTGCTGTACCTCTTGGAACAATGGCTGAATATGTTTTTGATGAAAGTATGAAAGTTGTTGGAGCAGATAGAAGTAAAATGGATATAATCCAAATGGATCCTGAAGAAGGTGCTGCTGCATTAGTTAGTGGTGATGTTGTAATGGCATGTTTATTTGGTGGTAACTCTATTAAAGCTGCAGTTGCTGTTGGTTCTAGATTATTAACAGTTCAAGAAGCTAGAGATGCAGGTATCTTAGGAATAGATATTACCTCTGTAACAGATAAGTTTATGAAGGAAAATCCAGGAATGCTAAGAACTTTTATTGAAGTAACTCACGAAGCAAACGATAGATATAGAGCTGGTAAAAGCGATATGAATTCTATGTCAAAAGCTTCTGAAATGAAAGTTGCTGACATGAAAGAGACTTTAGATGGATTTAAATTCTTAACTCCATCAGAAACTAAGCAATCTATGGAAAGTGGTAATCTTGATGGTTTCCTAAAAGGAATGGGAACACCGGATGGAGCTGTAGATACAAGTTTCCTACCTTTATAATTTTTAAAGGTTTAAAATTTAAATAGGCGCCAATTATAATGATTGGTGCCTATTTTTTTTATAAAATTTCTAATATAAGGTAGTTAATGAGTGATCTTATTTCTGAGAGTCTAAATATGATTTTTAAAACTCCAAAAGGAGAGACTGTTCACGCATTAAAAGATGTAAGTTTCACTCTTAAAAAGGGAGAACTACTTACTGTTCTAGGTCCTTCTGGTTGTGGAAAAACAACTTTATTAAATATTACTGCTGGATTTTTAAGACCTACCTCTGGGACAATAACTTTAAATGATAAAGAAATTGATGGTCCAGGTGTTGAAAGAGGAATGGTATTTCAACAAGGTGCTTTGTTTGAATGGTTAACTGTTGCTGAAAACGTAAACTTTGGTTTACGGATGAAAAAAGAAAATACAAAATTAACTGAAGAAAAAGTCGAAGAGTGGCTGGACATTGTTGGTCTCAAAGGTTTTGGTAATACACCTACCTACCAATTATCTGGAGGGATGCAACAGAGAGTGGCGCTCGCAAGATGTCTTATTAATGATCCTGATTTAATTCTAATGGATGAACCATTAGGCGCATTAGATGCACTAACTAGAGAGAAAATGCAGTCTTTAGTATTAAAAATTTGGAAAGAAACTGGAAAAACGATCATTTTAATTACTCACTCTGTGGAAGAAGCATTATTACTTGGAGAACGATTATATGTAATGGCGCCAAGACCAGGGAGAATACATAAAGAATACAATCTTCCATTTGCAGAAATGGGTCTTAAGGAAGATTTAAGAGAAATTAAAAAGAATAAAGAATTTTCATCAAAGAGAGAAGAAATTTTGTCCATGATCTGGAACATGGAAGAAGAGATAATGGGTAAAGAAAATTAATGTTAATTCAAATAGTAACTTTATTAATATTTGTCGCGATTATAGGAAGTATTCTTTACGGTCGAAGATTGATTAGAACAGAAAAAATAGATGCCGTATTTGGAAATCCTGAAAGAGCAAAAGGTGGCACGCACTGGGTTATTGTTGGAAGTGCTGCAATACTTTTGGTTTGGCTATATTACTCTTGGGATATTGCAAAAGGTTTTTATCCAAAATCAGCAAATGAGTTATGTCAAGTTGCAAAAGTAAACGACTCTTTATTGGGATTGAAATATCAATTTCCTATTGAAGAAAGAGAATTCAAAAGTACTTCAATAATTAAAATTGAAAATAAAAATCTTCAAAAAATTACTAGAGAAATTCAAAATTCTTCAGACTTAAATAGTCAGCAAAAAACTATTTTGGTTAGTTACATAAATAAAACTATTCAATTAATACCTTTGTTAACTAATGAAGATCTAATTGAGAGAGACACTAAAGCTAAAATTAACGAAATGACTGAAGAGATAAAACTCTTAACTTCAAATTTCAAACAAAAAGATTATCCATTTGAAACTCAAGAGCAAAAAAATGAAAGACAAAAAGCTATATCTGAACAAGGAGGATGGGGAATAATAAAAGTTCAATCTGGAACTGGATCTATAGAAAATACCATAGAAATTCCTGTGGTTCCTGAGACAAACAAAGGTCTTAAATTTCATGTTGCAGCTGAAGAGCTAAAAGTCATTAGTGATAAATTTTTTAAATTAAGAAATCACAATCCTCAGTTCAAAACTTCAATTAAACAATTAAAAGATGAAATTAAAACCTACAGGAAAAGTTTAAATGATAACGAAGAAATAGCATCAGACTATGCAAAAAATATTGTTAAGATTGCAAGACGTATCGAGTTTGCAAGTATTTACCCTCCTAATGCTCTTGATGAGATGCAAAGAGCAATTATTGATTTTGATAATATACAAAAATCAGAACAAGGTGGATTGAGATTAATTGATATTCTCCTATTTCCAGCAGGAACAATAGTTGCAAGTGGACCAAGTTGTTCAGAGCAAGGTTCAGGAAGATGGTTACCAAAACCGTCTGATACTTTAAATAAATTTATCCTAATGTCTAAACCAAGTGTTGGTTATAAAAATATTCCACTGCTTTGGATAGAAATGATTGATGTTTCATCAATAGTTGGTTTTATTTTACCTGATTGGATAGCTGATATTTTGCCAGGCGATTATCCTGTTCATACCAAAGACGGAATTGTTAAAGAAAACTTTAAGGGAAATGTTTTAAAAGTTGTTACTGGTGACTTTAAATTATTCAAAATTCCTGTGCCCTACGGACATATTTGGGACTCGTTTTTAAGGGTATTTTTAGGGTTAGTTTTTGGAATTCTAATTGGTGTTCCTTTAGGCTTATTTATGGGTCTAAATAGATTTGCAAAAGGATTTTTTGATCCATTAATAGAATTGTATAGACCAGTGCCGCCTCTTGCTTGGGCCCCTCTTATTATCTCAGTTTTAGGAATTGATAACACGGGTAAAGTATTTTTATTATTTATGGTCTCTTTATCTATTATGATCATTTCTGCAAGAGCTGGTGCTTCAGGAACTCAGCTTTCAAAAATCCATGCAGCTCACTCATTAGGCGCATCAAAGAGACAAATTTTAAGATATGTAATTTTTCCAAACTCACTCCCAGAAATTTTAACTGGGATAAGGGTTGCTGTTGGAATGTGTTGGGGAACATTGGTTGCTGCTGAATTTTTAGCTGGAACTACTGGTATTGGATTTGTGGAAAATGTTGCTAAAAAATACTTTCAATACGAAGTAATTTGGATCACTATTTTTATCATGGGAATGCTTGGATTATTATTTGATATCACTTTAAGAAAAGTTATCGATAAAACTATTCCATGGCGTGGAAAAGGTTAAAGTGAAAACCTTAATCTTAAAAAAACAAGTCATTAAAATATTTCAAAAATTTGGCTTAAGTAAAGATCATGCAACAATCTCAGCAAATGCATTAATTAATGCTGAACTGGTTGGTGCGTATGGACATGGATTATCAAGACTTAAAATGTATTGTGATAGAATTTCAAAGAAAGTAATTAATCCTAAACCAAAAATTAAAATAAAAAAAATTTCCCAATCTGTGTCTCATATCAATGCGAACAACAGTATAGGTTTTGTGGCTGCCGATCTTGGAATAAAGACTGCTATCAAACATGCACAAAAAACTGGTATTGGAATGGTTGCCATTAAAGAAAGTGGGCACTATGGATTATCAGGTTATTACGCTGAGCAAGCGGTTAAAAAAAATTTGATCACTATGATTTACACTAACGCCCCACCTGCAGTTGCACCCCACGGTGCTTTAAAAAGTTTATTTGGTACAAATCCCATATGTTTTGGAACACCTAGTGGTTCAAAAATTCCTTTTATATTGGATACTTCAATCTCCATGATTAACAGAGGTAAAATAAGAGTTGCTGCAAGAAACAATCAAAAAATTCCTGAAGGTGTTGCATTAGATAAGTTTGGTAAACCAACTAATGACGCCAAAAAAGCATTAGAAGGTGTTCAGCTCCCAATTGCAGGATTTAGGGGATCAGGTCTTGCTTGGATGGTAGATATTTTAAGTGGAGTTATTACAGGTGGAAATCATGCAGGAAGAGTTAAAGATCCATTCGATGATTTTTCTGGACCACAAAATATTGGGCATTTATTCATTACCTTCAAGGCAAATTTATTTCAAAAAAATTACAATCAAAGAATAAAAGATAATATTCAAACAATTAAAAAACTTCCAAAAGTTAAAGGAGTAAAAGAAATAATGTATCCAGGACAAAATAAGTTTTACAGATATAAAAATAATCTAAAAAAAGAAATTTTTATTCCAGATATAATTAAAAATGACTTGAAAACTTTAATAAGTTAACACTGTCAAAGCGCCTAAAGATACCACCACTGTAGATAAAATAATTGTACGCTTTACTCTGTCTTTTCTTTGTTGTTCAATTAGTCTTTGCTTAAGAACATCTACGTTCACTCTAAGAGGAGCCTCAGTTTCTTGAGTGGGGTCATCAACAACGTTAGATGTTCTAGTTAAGCCTTCATTATTCATTTAATAAGTAAACCACGTTGCAATAAAATTTAATATGTTTGTAGAGTCCAATTTGGGTTGATATTACTTTTACAATTGTCCATAGTGGGTCTGGAGATAACAATGACAATAATACCGAGTGTATCGGCTCAAATTGATGAGAAAGAAATTTTTAAAATTATTAGTAATAATTTTAGCAAATTAGCTCCCTATTATTATGTCATGATGAGTAATTGGTTAATAAGAGCTTACGGTGTTCAGAACGATATAGATAAATATTTGATTTTGCTTTACCTAATTAACAGAGATTTAATCATTTTCAGGAGAAATGGATTAATTGTAAGTTATGACACTTTTTACAAAGAAAGGTCACTAGAAATTGACAAAATAAACATTAGCGATATTTCAAAAGATCTTCAAATTCCTAAAGAAAGCGTGAGAAGAAAAATTATAGAATTAGAAAAAAAAATATAATTAAAAAAAATGGAAAGAAAATATTTATCGATAGATCTGCACTTTCTATATCAAACGGAAAAGATACTATAAAAGATATAAGTGCTTTATTATTCGAATTTAACAAAATATTAAAAAAAGAAAAATTAGGAGAAAAAATCTTTAACATTGATCAGATATCATCCTCAATTAAAGAAAATTTCTCTTTTTGCTGGTATCAGTTTTATAAATTTATATTTGTTTATACCAATAGGTGGCGAAAAGAAGTAAAGGATCTGGAAACTATGTGTATCGGAATTTTAGTAATGCTTAATGCATCTGAAAATAAGAGCTTCAAAGTAAAGGACTTAAACTTAAAAACATATCAAAAAAAAGTTATGGGTTCAGATGGAAGAGGAATGAATGCAATGTCTTTATCTGATATCACAGGAATTCCAAGGCCAACCGTTGTTAGAAAATTAAAATATTTAATTAAAAATAATTACATAACTATTAATGAAAAAAAACTTCTTTTTATTAATATTCAAGGTGCAAATTTAAAACGAAGTAGTGATTTGCAAGATGCAAATATGTTAACTTTAAGCAATTTTATTTATAAAGTATTTAATCAAATTAAAATTATTGACACTACTAAAGATAAAGATTCTGATTTTATTCCTAGTTATTTGAGATAATTAATTATTTTTTCTTAAGATATAAATAAAAATAAATCCAGTTATATACATTAGCAGTGCATAGGCTCCTGTTGGCACCATATAAGCTACCTCATCAAATATTAATGTTGCAACAAACACTGCTAAAGTACCATTCTGCAGACCGCACTCTAATGCAATACATTTTTGTTGTGCTGCTCCTGATACAAACTTTTTAGCAATAAAATAAGCTAGTACCATCATTACAATATTTAAAATTAAAACCGCTAAACCTGCCTGAGCTAGATAGGTAAAAATATTATCTTTTTCTTCAATCCATATTGCAACAAATACAATTACAAATAACCATCCTGTTAATTTATTAATTAAATTAATTTTAGATAAAATAAAATTTTCAGCAAAACCTCTTATAATCATTCCAATAATTACAGGGACTGTAACCACTAAGGCCATTTTCAAAGCAATTCCAATTACTGAGATTTCTTTTGAAATGGTAACTCCTAAAATACTAGCGGAACTGATTACAATTATTGGAATTGTAATAATACAAATTAGACTAGTTACTGCAGTTAAAGAAATTGATAAAGCTACATCGCCATTGGCAAATTTAGTTAAAACATTTGAAGTAACACCCCCAGGTGCAGCGGCAATTATCATGAGACCTACCGCAATAGCAGATGGAAGATCGAGAGTTAGTGCAATGATTAAAGCTACAATTGGCAACAAGATTAATTGAGATAAAAAACCTACAATAAAATCTTTTGGAGTTCTTAATATTCTTGTAAAATCTTTAATTGAAAGACCAAGACCCAATCCTAGCATAATTAATGCTAAAACTATTGGTGCAATTGTTGTTACTATTTCCATAGCACAAATATTATAGCACTATGAGAGAGGTTAATAAAATAAATATAAATTAGAATGTTTATAGAAAAATTTAGTTAGTAAATATAGGAACAATTGCCTATATACTCTCAATTAAATATTAATAATAAACATTAAAATGTTATCTAATAAAGAAATTGTCTGCCCAAACAATCTGCTTGATGTAGCGCATAAAAAAAAAGGAGTTAAAGCTGCAATTGTAAATGCAGGAATGCCCTTACCAATGCTTTCTGTTCAAGATGCTGTTAAAGAAAATTTAATAGAACCTATTTTTATTGGGAATAAAAAAGAAATTCAAAAATGTGCTGAAGATTTAAAATGGGATATTTCTCAATATGAAATTATTGATGAGGCTGTAGAAAACAATACAGCTCCTATAGCTGCTAAACTAGCAAGCGATGATAAAGTGAAAATAATTGTAAAAGGTCATATTCATACTGATATTTTAATGAAAGAAGTTCTAAAGCGTGAATATAATTTAATGGGTAAAACTCGATTAAGTCATATTTGGCATATGACCATTGAAAAAGATGATGCACCATTAATTATTACTGATGGTGCCTTAAATGTATTACCTAATATCAAAACAAAAATGCATATACTTAAAAATGTCGTAAACTTTTCACACAGAATTGGTATTTCTCGACCTAAAGTATCTATATTATCAGCAACAGAAGAAGTAATTGAGAGTGTACCTACTTCATTGGAGGCAGCAGAACTTACAAAATTAGCAGAAAAAGAAAATTTAAATGCTGATGTATTTGGCCCTCTAGCATTTGATAATAGTATCTCGAAAAAATCAGCAAGTATTAAAGGTATAAAAAATTCAGTGGCTGGTGAGGCAGATGTACTATTAGTTCCTAGTGTTGAAGCAGGAAATGCTTTGGTTAAAATGATGATATATTTTATGGGTGCATGTGCTGCTGGTGTTGTAATTGGTGGCAAAGTTCCAGTTGTGATCACAAGTAGATCAGATGAAGCTCCAGCAAGGTTAGCATCTATTGCTGCTGCAGTAGTTGCTTTAGATTAAAGATAATATAAAAAGCTTAAAATAAATGACAATTACATATTTAAAAAAATCACCAAAGACTTCATCAACAGATGATACTAAAACTACAGGGATCGTTCAGGATCTTTTAAAAGATTTAGACAATACTAAAGAACAAGGTTGTATTGATCTAACTAAAAAATTTGACAAGTATGATGGTGAAATAGTTGTTTCAAAAGAAAGAATTGAAGAAATAAAAAAATCCTTAGACCAAAAAACAAAAGATGATATTCAATTTTCATTTGATCGAGTTCGAAAGTTTGCTGAAGCTCAATTAAAAAACTATGGCCAGGATTTTGAAGTTGAATTATCAGATGGCTTATTTGCTGGACAAAAATTGATACCTGTAAATACAGCTGGTTGTTATATCCCTGGCGGCAGATATGCTCACATAGCCTCTGCAGTGATGAGTGTTACCACTGCTAAAGTTGCTGGAGTTAAAAATATTATTGCATGCAGTCCTCCTAAAGAAGGTATCGGCGCTCACCCAACAATTGTTTATACCGCTGATTTATGTGGAGCAGATGTAATTTTAAATCTTGGTGGTGTTCCAGCTATTGCGGCAATGACAAATGGTTTATTTAATAACCCCCCTGCGGATATTATTGTTGGACCAGGAAATCAGTTTGTCGCTGAAGCAAAAAGAATTTTGTTTGGAAAAGTGGGTATTGATTTGTTTGCTGGACCAACTGAAATTGGAATTATTGCTGATGCTAAAGCCGATCCAGAAATTGTAGCAGTTGATTTGGTTGGCCAAGCTGAACACGGTTATAATTCACCTTGTTGGTTGTATACAACTAGTAAAGAACTTGCAGAAATGATCATAATAGATAAAG
>JACWDH010000030.1 GCA_014654235.1 Pelagibacterales bacterium SAG-MED10
ATTGCTTTAATTGTTGAAATACATGTATTGGGTATATCGTGAAGTTTAAGATCTGCAAAAGTTATCTTATTTTTTAAACTTGATAAAAAATTTCTACCATTCTTTGAATTAAGAAACTCTAATCCAAACTTATAACCAATTTTTAGTTTTGAACTTTGTGTTTTTTTGATAATTTCTTTAACTTTTGAGATGTTATTAGTGTCACAAGCAATAAATATTTTATTCTTTTTCATTATTTAACTTTTTAAACAAGTCTTTTGACATTTTCCATTTTATTGTTCTTTTTTTCGGGACATTAATTTTTGTACCTGTTTTAGGGTTTCTTCTTATTGACTCTTTCTGAATATTTGTACGGAATGTTCCAAATCCTCTTAATTCTACACCTTCACCTCGATTAAGAGTATTTTTAATTTCTTTTAAAATTATATTTATTAGCTTATTTAAATCACGAGATGGAAAATTAGGGTAGGATTTTTTTAACTGTTTTATCAGCTCTGATTTTACAATTGCCAATTTTTTACTTTAATCTTTTTTTTTATCTTTTTTCTTCAAATCTTCTGATAAAGATGAAAATGGTAAATTTTTTCCTGAACCCTCAGACCCATATTTTGCTAGGGCCTCTTTTTTTTCTATCTCTTCTAGAAGTTTAATACTTAGAACAACTTTTCTTTTTTCAATATCTAATTCTGCAATAGCACAATCAATTCTTTCTCCACCAGTAAATCTTGAAGGTCTTGAGTCAGCTGCATTAATTGCAATGTTTGATTTTTTAATTGATAAATCAAGATCACATCCTTCAGGCCTTACATTCAGTCCTTTATTATCTGTAGATATTATTTTAACTGTAATTGTTTGCTTGATTTTTTTATCCTTAAACCAGTCAAAAGGATCTGGTTGAGTTTGACGAAAACCAACTCTGATTTTTTGATCTGAAACTTTTATTTCTAAGACTTTAACTTTTATTTTGTCGCCTTTTTTATATTTAGTTAGTTCCTCTTCTCCATTATTTGAATAAGTTAAATCATTACAATGTAAAAAAGTATCAATTTCAATGTCCTCAATTTTAACAAATAAAGAGTATTCATTTTTATTAACAATCGTACCTTCTGCAATTGTGCCTACAGGAAATTTTTTTTCAAAAGTCTCAAAAGGGTTTTCTAGAGTTAGTCTATGTGAAATTGCTACTCTTCTTTTCTCTTTATTTATTTCTGTTATAATACAATCGATTTCATCATTTACTTTAAACATTTTTTTAGCAGTAACATTTTTTTTACTCCAACTTAGTTCACTTGAATGAAGTAATGTAGTTAAGCCTGGTTCTAATTCACAAAATGCACCAAAGTCCATAATCTTTACAACCTTAACTTTATAAACTTTGTTTAGTGCATAGTTTTCTATATGTTCAAAAGGATCTGGAGACAACTGTTTTACTGAACAACCAACCTGTAATTTTTCTTTATCTACTGAAATTACTTTGAGATCATGTTTTTCTCCAATATTGAAAACTTCATCAGGATGATTAACTCTTGAGTATGATATTTCTTGTAAATGCACTAAAACATCTAATTCACCATTTACATTAAAAAAACATCCAAATGTACTATAACCTTTAACCTCAGCACCCTTAATAATATCTCCTTCTTTATATTTTTCTATTATTTTAGCTTTATCCTCTTTTTTAAAAGAAGATATAATCTCTCTTCTTGAAACACATGCATTACCTCTTACTTTGTCCAATTTTATTAAAGCAAATTTCTGAGGCTCATTCATCAAATGACTTATATCCTTCAAAGGTTTATCACTTATTTGAGAACCTGGTAAAAACATTAAAGATCCAGTGTCTATGTGTTCTACAATACATCCACCTTTACACTTTGAGGTAATTTTACCCATTATAGGTTCATTTTTTTCGTAAGCTTGAACTAACTTATCCCAACCTTTTATTTTTTGAGCTTTATTTGCTGATACTAAGACCTCACCATTTTTATCCTCAATTTTTTCTAATAATACAGAAATTTTTTCACCTATTTTAATTTTTTCTCCCAGACCCATACTTTTAAGTTCATTGATATCTAAAACAGGCTCACTTTTTAATCCTTCAACAAAAAGGAATACAAATTTGTCAGTAATCTTATTTATTTTACCATCAATAATCTTACCTTCTTCTATTTGAATTTTTGAGAGTTGTGAGTTTAGTAATTTTTTGAATTCTTGAGTTTCAGGGTTTGAAAGATCTTTATAAATTTCCATTAATGTTTAATTTTTCTATCTATAATTTTTTTTATTTTTAAAAAACACGCTCTTTTAGATAAATTTGACGTGTTAATCAATATAGAATCTTTAGTTTTCTTTAGTGGGGAAATTTTACGATTATAGTCACTTTTATCACGTTTTTTAATGTTTTTTACTACTTCTTTATAATTAATTCTTTTATTAAGGCCCTTTAGCTCATTATATCTTCTTAAAGCCCTAGTTTTAATATTTGCTGTTATAAAAAATTTTAAATTTGCATCTGGGACAATTTTATAAGTAATATCCCTACCATCTAAACAAGAACCATCAAATTTTTTTGGTGGATTATATGCACATTTTAATTGAAATGAGTGGACTAATTTTCTAATATTTTTATCTTTTGCAATTAAAGAAGCTTCATTTCCAATTTCATCAGTTAAGAGCTTTTTGCTTTTAAGTTTATTTAAATTTAAATTTTTGATTTCATTTTTTATAAAATTTTTATTATATTTTTTTTGGTTGTTTATCTTTAGATAAGCTAGCATTCTATAAATTTTTCCTGTATCTAAATATAAAAGATTATAATATTCTGATATTGTTTTACATAAAGTACCAGCACCAGCCGCTGCTGGAGAGTCAACTGCGATTTTTAATATATTATTTCTGTATTTCATTTTGTGAACATTTTGATAATTTCTAAAAATGAGGGGAAAGAAGTTTTTATAGAATCTTTATCATGTATATGCCACTCCCCTCCAAAAGATAAAGCAGCAATAGCACTTGTCATGAAAACTCTGTGATCTTTTAAATAGTTCTTTATTTCAATTTTTTTATTAATTTTTAGCTTTGGGTTTCCAAATATTTTAATTGAATTTTTGGTCGTAATAGTTTTTATACCCATCATTCTTAAGATATTTGAACCCCATTTCAATCTTGGACTTTCTTTTTTATTAAGTTCCTCTAAATTCTTAAAAATTGAGATACCTTTTGCTTTTGCTGCTATTAAAAAAATAATTAAAAATTCATCAATAGCTGCACTATTTAATTTTGAGGGACAATTGATAGATCTCAATTTTTTTGGACTTTTAATAAAAATGTCAGCTACTACTTCCCCTTTATAAATTTTTTTTTTTGAAAAGAAGATATTAACTCCCATTTTTTTTAAAATAATTAGTATCCCAGACCTAGATGGATTAATATTAACATTTTTTATTAATAATTTGGAATTTTCACTTAATACAGCAAGAGCGATAAAAAAAGCACTCGAACTTATATCAGATGGAATCTTATAATTAATTGGATTAATTTTTTTTACTTTATTTATCTCAATTAAATCAAAATTTTTTGTTTGCTTTATTTTTATGGGCAAATTTAAATGTTTAAAAAAAAGTTCTGTATGATTTCTTGATTTTTTTGCTTTTATAATCGTTTTGCCATTTGTTTTTATTCCTCCAAACATAATACTACTTTTGCATTGGGCAGATCCTTTTTTTCATAATATTTAATTGGTTTTAATTTTTTTGATCCTTTAATGGTTAAGGGTAATCCATAGTTTTTATTAAGTCTAAAAGTTGCTCCAAAACCACTTAGTGGATCAGCTATTCTTTTAAAATCTCTTTTTGATAAGCTTTTATCACCTATCATTTTAATAGGTATTGGTGTGTCTATTAAAATTCCGAGAATTAATCTACCAAGCGTTCCAGAGTTTTTTGCATTAACAGTAAGGTTTTTTTTATATCTATATCCATCAATTCCTTTACCATAAATTTTGCACATCTTATTATTAACGATAACTTTTATTCCAAATTTTCTTACAGCCTCTATAGCAGCCAGAACATCTTCAGAAAAAAGTAAATTTTGGGCTTTTGAAACTCCTTTAGATAGAGAAGAGATCAATACCCATCTGATGCTTAAGCTTTTATCACCAGGAATTGCAATCCTTTTGTTAAAGTTATTTATTTTTTTGTTAAAAATTATCTTATTTGGCATTAATAATTAATTAAATTTAAAACTATTACCAAAATAAGCATTTTTAGCATTTATATCTTTGACAAGATTTGATGGAGTATCTTGAGCAATTACTTTACAATTACTTAAAATCATAGCAACATCAACGCAAGCCAAAAGGTCTCTTGCCTGATGATCGCAGATACAAATAGTTATTCGACTCTCTTGTTGAAGATTAACAATTATTTCTTGCAACATTTTAATTGTTAATACATCTAAAGCTGCAAAACATTCATCTAAAAGAAGTACTTTAGGATTACTCAATAGAGACAGTGAAATAACTAACTTTTTTTTTTGACCTCCTGATAAAAATTTAGCTTTGATATTTTTAACATTTTCTAGTTCAAATTTTGAAAGCAAGTAATCAATTCTTTCTTGTCTTAAGTTCTTATTCTGTATTACAATTTCGCTTATAGCTTTAAGATTGTCTTGAAGAGTTAAATCATTAAAATAGCCGCCATATTGAGGCACATATCCAACCTTAAATTTTCTAGTTCTTAAATAAATAGGATATTGCGATACATCTTCACCATTTATTTTGATTTTTCCATGTTTAGGGCTGATCAGTCCTGTTATAAGATTAAAAATAGTTGACTTACCCACACCATTTGGACCAAGCATACCAAAAATTTGACCTTCATTTATTTTAAAACTTATATTATCCAAAATTAACCTATTTCCATATGTGAGGGATACATTCTGGAATTCGATTATAGATTTAATTTTTTTAAAAGATTTAATTCTAAATTTTTTAATTACTGCCATTTTTTTTATTTAAAGATTTAATATTTATTTTTT
>JACWDH010000031.1 GCA_014654235.1 Pelagibacterales bacterium SAG-MED10
ATTATTGTTTCTGCAGACAGATCTCCAAATAAATTATCAAGAATACAAGAACGAATTAAATCTAGATTTTCAGGGGGATTAGTTGTTGATATTCAAAAACCAGATTATGAACTGAGAAAAAAAATTGTTGAAAATAAAATTAAAGATTTAAATAGTTTATACGATGAACAATTGAAAATATCCCAAGAAATTACCGATTTTATTAGTTCAGAAATAACAAGCAGTGTAAGAGAATTAGTTGGAGCAATTAATCGAGTAGTATCGTTTTCAAGAATTTATAAAAAATTACCAAATCTTGCTGAAACTAAAGTAGTACTGAAAGATCTTCTTAATTTATATGAGAATAAGGTAACCATTGATCAAATTCAAACTGTTGTATGTAAATTTTTTAAGATTAGTAAAAATGAAATGTTATCTTCAAGAAGATCAAGATATTTAGTGAGACCAAGACAGACAGCTATATATTTAACAAAAATCTTAACCTCAAAATCTTTGCCTGAAATTGGACGAGAGTTTTCGAATAGAGATCATACAACCATAATACATTCTGTTAAAACTATTGAAAAATTAAAAGTTAAAGATCTAGATATGGTTGACAATATTAACAAACTTAAAAATCAAATATTGTATAATAACGCTGAAAATGAAATTTAACCTTAACCAACAAGATTTACAACAAGCACTAAATTATTGCCAAGGGGTGATAGAAAAAAGAAGTACTCTTCCAATATTATCAAATATTTTATTAAATGCAGAAAAATCAAAACTTACTATTACAGCAACTGATTTAGATTTAATTTTTATTCACCAAATAGATAACGTTGAAGTTTTAGAAGAAGGTAAAATCACAACAACATCCGCAATTATGTACGATATAGTAAGGAAATTTTCTTCTGGAAAAAAAATAAATTTAACTTTAACAGACATAAGCAAATTACATCTAGAGTCTGAAAAATCTGTTTTTAACCTTAACTGTATAAGTGCTTCAGAATTTCCATTAACAGATGAAAACTTTAATCAAAATGAATTCTCAATAAAATCAAAAAGTCTTTTAAAATTATTAAATAAGTGTAAGTTCTCTGTTTCAAATGATGAAACAAGACATTATTTAAGTGGGATCTATTTTCATCAAACAGAATTTGAGAATAAAAATTATCTCACAGCTGTTGCCACAGACAGTCACAGGATGTCTATATCAAAGATTAGATTAGATCAAAAAATAGACTTTGATCCTATTATACTGCCAAAGAAAACTATTTTTCAATTATGTTCATTATTAGAAAATTATGAAGGAGATGTAAAAATTTCAAATATTAAATCTAAAATAAAGTTTGAATTAAATAATAGTATTTTGATTTCAAAATTAATTGATGGAAAGTTTCCAAATTATATTCAGGTAATACCAAAAAATAATCAAAAGAAATTAGAAATAGATCTTAAGCTTTTTTTAGACTCTGTTGATCGAGTTGCTTCTGTATCGCTTGATAAAAAGGATGGTGTAAAGTTTAATTTAGCTAAAGACACTTTAAACTTGTCTGTAAATAATACTAATAGTGGAGATGGAAAAGAATTACTTTCTGTACAATTTGATAACGAGCTGGAAATCAGTTTTAATTCAAGATATCTTTTAGATGTAGCATCTCAACTTGATGGAAGTAAAATAGAGTTATTTTTTAATGACACTGGATCTCCAGTATTAATAAAGGATCCTGGTGACTTTGATAGCATTTTTGTAGTAATGCCAATGAAGGGTTAATTTAATAAATCTAATTCTGAATAGATATTATTTTCTAAAATTTTCATAAATTCTTCTCTAGAATACTTAGGCTCTATAGGTTTTAAGATTGAAATAGTTATATTTTTTTTTGAATTTTTTAAACCTTTTTTGGGCCAAACGTAACCAGAATTAATAGCAACAGGTTGGCAAGTAATTTTTAATTCTTCATAAATTCTTGAAGCACCTTTCTTAAAAGGTGGTCTTTCATCTGGCAAAACTCTTGTTCCTTGTGGAAATATTATAAGTGGTTGATTTGAATTTGAAATTTTTTTTGATATATCTTCAATGAGTCCTAAATTATCTTTAGTGATCTTATCTCTTTGAATAGAAATTGATCCAATTTTTTTTAAATACCACCCAAATATAGGTATACGGAGCAATTCCTTTTTCAAAATAAATATTGGTGAATTAAAGATAGTTTGTAAATAAAAGGTTTCAAACATAGATTGATGAGAAGCTGCTATAAAAAACCTCTCATTTGTAATCATATTTTCTTTGCCTTTAATAGTAATCTTAGTAGATAAAAAAACTTTTAAGCAAAAACCAGTCCAATACCCCATCAACTTCCCACCAATTAGTACTATTTTTTTTGGTAAAAAAAATGCAGGTAAAAAAATTAGTGAAATAATTATTATTCCTAAAAAAAATAAAATTGAAAAAATTATATTTCTAATCATTTTTGTCAAAAGCTACATCAAGTCTTTGTGCTTTTGTCTTTTTCTAATTATTTTAATTTTTGATCCTTTTATTAATAACTCTATTGGCTTAGGTCTAAGATTATAATTTGAGCTCAAAGACATTCCATATGCTCCGACATCACAGATAACTATAAAATCATTTTCTTCAAGTTCTTGAAAATTTTTTAAAGTAGTAAATTTATCAGTACTCTCACAAATTGGCCCTACAACTTCATAGGTTTTTTTTGAATTTATGTTTTTTTTAACAGAAGGCAACATCTTATGTGAAGCACCATATAATGCTGGTCTCATGAAATCATTCATAGCAGCATTAATAATGACAAAATTTTTTTTTCCACTTTTTTTAATATAAATTACTTTTGAAACTAGAGTGCCTGTATCACCTATAATTGATCTACCAGGTTCAAATATAATTTTTGATTTGTTATTTTTTAAAAACTTTTTTATAGCAATATTGTATCTTTTGTAATTAAGTTTTTTATCATTATTGTCATAGGAAATTCCCATCCCTCCACCGAGGTCTATAAACTCAAATTTATGATTAACTTTATTTATAATTTTGCCGAGAATTCTAAGCATTTTTTCATATGGTCTATGATCTAAAATTTGACTTCCAATATGAACACTTAAACATTTAAGAATTATATTGCTAGAGCCTTTACAATATTTAACAAGCTCACAAAAAGTTTTTTCGTTAACACCAAATTTATTTTCTTTTTTTCCAGTTGAAATCTGTTTCAAAGTTTTTGCATCTGTATTAGGATTTAACCTTATACCAACATGAACTTTTTTCTTTTTTGATTTAGCTATTCTTTCAATTTCTTTAATTTCACTTTCGGATTCAGCATTTATTAAAAGTATATTTTTATCAATAGCATAGTCTATTTCATTTGATGTTTTTCCTACTCCAGAAAAAACGATTTTTTTGGGCTTTATACCTGCTTTAATAGCTATCATTAATTCACCCATTGATACAACATCTGCCCCGAGACCTAATTTGCTAATTTCCTTAATCAAATTAACATTTGTATTAGATTTGACTGAAAAACATATTAATGGAGAAAAGGATTTAAAATTTTTCTTAAAATTTTTAATATTTTCTTTTAATTGTCTATAAGAGTAACAATAAGTTGGAGTTTTATACTTTTTAGCAATATTTTCTACAGCAACTTTTTCAATTGAAAGCTTTTTATTAATGTATTTCATTATACTTTATTTTTAAGAACTGTTTGCAGATCAGTTTTTTTTTCAGGATCTTTGTATATAGGGTCCCCTTTTTTTCCACACGAAACTATTAAGCAACTTAGAGCTAAAAAGCAAAAAATTTTTTTAATCATTTAGTTTTTTATACTTCATTATCATTTTTTTAATATTATCAAAAGATGTTCCTCCATAAGATCTTTTAGAATTAACAGAATTCTTTAAATCAAACACTTTTAAAACATCACCTTTAAGCCCTGGTATAATTTTTTTCATTTCATCTAAACTTAATTCATTAAGATTTTTTTTCTTTTTTTCTGCTAAATTCACTATTCCCACTGTCTTTTGATAAGCTTTTCTAAAAGACAGGGAGTGATTTTTTACTAGATAATCTGCTAAGTCTGTCGCTGTAATGTAACCATTATTTGCAAGTTTAAGCATTTGTTCTTTGTTAGGTCTTAAGTTTTTTATAACTTCCTCAAAAATTTTTAAGCAACCAATTAAAGTATCATAGGATCTAAAAACTATTTCTTTATCATCTTGAAGATCTTTAAAATATGATAAAGGTAATCCTTTCAAAATTGTAAGCATAGAAAATAAATTTCCATAAGTGCTTCCTGATTTTCCTCTTAGGAATTCTAAAAGATCTGGATTTTTTTTTTGAGGCATTATTGATGAGCCAGTAACAACTTTGTCTGATAAATTTATTAAGTTGTAAGCATCAGAATTCCAAATAATAAGTTCCTCTGCAATTCTAGAAATATGCATTGAACAAACTGAAACATTGTAAAGAAAATCTAAAACAAAATCTCTGTCAGAAACAGTGTCAATTGAATTGTTAGTTGGTTTATTAAATCCTAATTTTTTTGTAGTATAGTATCTGTCAATATTAAAAGATGTTCCAGTAAGTGCAGCCACACCTAAAGGATTTTCATTTAAATTATCTAGACTGTTATTAAATCTTTTTTTTATCACGGTTAAACATTTCGATGTATGCCATAAGATAATGTGCAAAAGAAATTGCTTGTGCGTTTTTGAGATGTGTAAAACCTGGCATTACAGTGTAAATATTTTTTTCAGCTAATTTAAGCGAAGTTTTAATTAATGAATTCAATTTAGAGTTTATTTCTTTATTCGCTGATTTAATCCATATTTTAA
>JACWDH010000032.1 GCA_014654235.1 Pelagibacterales bacterium SAG-MED10
TTACCAACTTTAGAGCTTATTTTTTTGCACCATTCCATTCATCTTTATCCAAAATTTTAAAAATATATTTAAGATTTGTTTTATTTGCTTTTGATAGCTTTCTGACCTTTTCAACCAGATTAAAAAACTTAATGCCTTCTTGTTCTTTAATTACTTCTCCAAGAATATTTCCAAGATAACGGATATCTTCTCTTAGTAACTTTGTGGGTATTCTTTCATAATAAAGATCTCTTTTTTTCATCGCTCAAAACAAATTTTTTTTGTAAAATTCCTTTTGAGTTAGTTTTTACACTAAATAAAGAGCCAGAGTATCTATATTTTCGCAATTCTGCACTGTTCATACCTTTGGTCGCTGAAGTAACAAAAAGTTCGTTATTATTTTTGCCACCAAATGTACAATTAGTAATATTTTTTGCAGGAAAACTAATTCTATGGATTAATTTTGCTTTATAATTAAAGACAGAAACACATGCGCCATGATAATGTGCAACCCATAGATTTTTGTTTTTATCTAAAGTCATACCATCTGGTGAACCATCTTTGGGTGAAAAATTTTTAAAAATTTTTTTATTTATTATATTATTATTTTTATCGATTTTTATTTTATAAATTTTTTTTTTTGAACTATCTGTATGATAAAAATTAAATTGGTTTAAAAAAGCTGGTCCATTTGTAATTCTGTAGTTTTTATCTATCAATGTTAACTTTAAATTTTTATCTAATTTGTATAAGGAACCTTTTTCTATTTTCCTTTCAAGATTGTCCATTGTTCCAAACCATAAGTTCCCTGCTGCATCAGTTTTACCATCATTAATTCTATTTAATTTAATTTTAGGTTCTATAGGAATTGATTCAAAAATTTTTTTAGTCTTTAAGTTTTGAATTCTGATTTCACCTTGTAATCCTAATACAAATATATAATTTTTTACATGTGCAAGAAATCCTATTTCTTTATTCACTTTATAGATTTTTTTTATATTTTTTTTTATATTTAGCGAATTGATTGTTTTTTTTTTAATATCTACAAAATAAATGGAATTATGATCCTTGACCCATAACGTGCCCTCACCTAACTTTGATTTTAATTTCCATAAGATTTTTGGGGTTGAGGTTTT
Organism: Pelagibacterales bacterium SAG-MED10; assembly: GCA_014654235.1. Classification (GTDB taxonomy): domain Bacteria; phylum Pseudomonadota; class Alphaproteobacteria; order Pelagibacterales; family Pelagibacteraceae; genus Pelagibacter. The sequence continues at coordinate 1,116 of JACWDH010000032.1, forward strand.
AATTTTCACAAAAAATTAGAGGGCAACAACTTTAGAGTTCTGCTCACCTAGGTTTTCAACAGATAATCTCATAGTATCACCAGCTTTTAAAAATTGCTGAGGCTTCATACCCATACCTACACCTGGAGGCGTTCCTGTGGTAATGATATCACCAGGCTGAAGAGACATGTATTTACTTAAATAAGATACAATAAAATCAACATTAAATATCATAGTGTTTGTATTTCCTCTCTGCATCTTATTTCCATTTACATCTAAACTCATTTTTAAGTTGTTAATATCTGAAATTTCATCTTTCGTTACTAAGTAGGGTCCAATTGGTCCATAAGTATCATGAGATTTTCCTTTGACCCATTGACCCATTTTTTCTATTTGCCACTCTCTCTCACTAATATCATTTACTAAACAATAACCTAAAATGTGTTCTTGAGATTGGTCTTCAGATATATGCTTGGTCTCTTTTCCAATAATAATTCCCAGCTCAACTTCCCAATCAAGTTTTTTTGATCCAGATACTATTTGTATGTCATCGTTTGGACCGTTGATACAGCTTGTAGCTTTCATAAATACTATTGGTTCAGAAGGCGCTTCAGCTCCTGTTTCTGCAGCATGATCAGAAAAATTTAATCCTATAGCTATAAATTTGCCTGGCTTTGTTATACATGAACCAATTCTCTCCTCCGCTGAAAGCTCAGGAAGTGATGATAGATCAGCACTTTGTAGTTTAGAGATGGTCTCAAAATTTAAATGATTAGGATTTAAATCTTTTACATGTGAACTGATATCTTTTATTTTGCCTTCTTTATCTAACGCTGCAGGTTTTTCTTTTCCTTTTTGTCCTACTCTTAATAATTTCATAATTCTCCTTTTTGTTATTTAATTATATTGAAATCCCACCATCAACAGAAATTGTTGTTCCAGTTGTAAATGTTGCATCATCACTTGCTAAATAAACAGCTACTGCTGCTATTTCTTCAGCTGTTCCTAATCTTCCCATAGGTTGCCTTGCTATAAAATCTTTCTTTGCTTGAACAGGGTCAGGGCTTTGATTAACTCTATCTTGCCATGATGGAGAAAAAACAGTACCTGGTGCAATTGAATTACATCTTATATTTTGTTTAACAAAGTCAGCTGCAATAGATTTAGTTAATCCTATCACTGCTCCTTTTGTGGTTCCATAAACAAATCTATTTGGAAAACCTTTTAAACTGGAAGCACATGATGAAACATTAATAATGCTTCCACCATTTTGTTTTACCATTAATGGTAATATCGCTTTACACATAAAATACATAGATTTTACATTCACATTAGTTGAAAAATCCCAATCTTTTTCTTCACACTCAAGAATGGTTCCATGGTGAACAAATCCGACTGCATTAAATAGCACATCCACTTTATCTAAAGATTTTGTGAAATCTAAAATTGCATTATTGTTAGTTGAGTCTAATGTTGTGACTTGGATATTTGGAAATTCTTTATTTAAATCAGCTAAGGTTTTATCATTTAAATCCGTTGCAGTAACACTTGCTCCTTCATTATGAAATGCAATAGCAGTAGCTTTTCCTATCCCTTGTCCTCCAGCTGTAACAACAATTTTTTTACCTTCTAATCTTTTGCTCATTTTTTGTTCATCCTTTCAATTTCTTTGTAAAGTGAACTATGGTCTTCATTTCCATGGCCATTTTCAACTAAGTTTTTATACATTTCTTTAACTAAATTTGAAATAGGTAATTGAATGTTAAAATTATTTGCACATTCTAAAATATTTTTCATATCTTTTAGATGGGTTGATGTCTTTCCTTTTGGACTAAAATCCTTATTAATCATTCTTTTTCCATGTGTTTGTAAAACTTTACTATCTGCCCAACCACCTGATAATGCATCAATCATTTTAATTGGATCGGCGCCAGCTTTTTCACACAAAGTGACAGCTTCAGCCACTGCACCAATTGTCAAGCCAACTATAATTTGATTTGCCAACTTTGAAACCTGTCCGCTTCCAACAGGTCCAACTAATGTAGGATTACCCATTGTTTTTAAGAGACCTTCTACTTCCTTGAAAATTTTTTTTTCCCCTCCAATCATAATGGCAAGTGAACCCTCCTCAGCACCTATCGTCCCTCCTGATACTGGTGAGTCTAAGTACTCAATTTTATTAAAGCTAAGATTTTTTGCATGCTTTTTTGCATTCACTGGTTTTATCGAACTCATATCAATTACTATTGACCTTGGCTTTAAATTTTCTAAGAAGCTTGAACTACTCATAACTTCGTCAACTGCTTTATCATCAGTCAACATTGTTATTACAACATCACTATCCTTAACTAATTCCTCTACCGTTTTTGTTATTTCTGCACCAAACTCTTCTAAAGCCTCAGCTTTAGCTAATGACCTGTTAAATACCTTTAAACTATAACCAGATTTAAGTATATTTTTTGCCATTGGAAAACCCATTAAGCCAATTCCAATAAAACCAATTTTTTTCATTAATTAAATTTGAACTTCAACAAGCTTGTTAAATGAAAGCAACATTGTCATTATGATTTAAAACTATTAGATTACACATAAATTTATTATATAACTTATATTTTAAACAAACCAATAATTTTAAATGCTAAGAAAAAGAAAAACAAAATTAAGAAGTGATCAGTGGTTTAACAATCCAAAAAATCCTGACATGACTGCATTGTATTTAGAAAAATATATGAATTATGGTCTTAAAAGAAAAGATTTACAATCAGGAAAACCAATTATCGGAATAGCTCAATCAGGTAGCGACCTATCACCTTGTAATAGACATTTTTTATCATTAAGTAAAAAAATTAAGGATGGAATAAGAAAAGCTGGAGGTATCCCAATGGAATTTCCAACTCATCCAATACAAGAAACTGGAAAAAGACCAACGGCAATGCTAGATCGAAATTTATCTTATTTGTCACTAGTTGAAGTCTTGTATGGATATCCAATTGATGGCGTAATTCTAACTACAGGATGTGATAAAACTACACCTGCCGCTTTGATGGCAGCTGCAACTGTAAATATTCCTGCGATCGTTCTTTCTGGAGGTCCAATGTTAGATGGTTT
>JACWDH010000033.1 GCA_014654235.1 Pelagibacterales bacterium SAG-MED10
TGTTCAGGATCTAAAGCTTCCAATAAAGCAGAAGAAGGATCTCCTCTATAATCATTTCCTATTTTATCAATTTCATCTAATAAAATTAATGGATTTTTTGTTCCAGCTTTTTTCATCATCTGAATAATTTTGCCTGGTAGTGAGCCTATATAAGTTCTTCTATGACCTCTGATTTCAGCTTCATCTCTCATGCCTCCAACTGACATTCTCACGAATTCTCGATTAGTTGCTTTAGCAATTGACTTTCCTAATGAAGTTTTACCAACACCCGGTGGCCCAACTAAACATAAAATTGGTCCTTTAATTTTTTCCATTCTTTTTTGAACTGCAAGGAACTCTACTATTCTCTCTTTAATTTTTTCTAAGCCAAAATGGTCCTTGTCTAAAGTATTTTGTGCCTTCGCCAAATCAATATCAACTTCACTTTTTTTATGCCATGGAAGTTCTGTCATCCAATCTAAATAATTTCTTACTACAGTTGCTTCAGCTGACATTGGGCTCATATTTTTTAATTTTTTTAATTCCTGAAGACATTTTTTTTCTACATCTTTTGGCATCTTAGCTTTAGTGATTGCTTTGTTTATGCTTGTAGTTTCATCTTTCCCATCTTCAATTTCACCAAGTTCTTTTTGAATTGCTTTCAGTTGTTCATTTAAATAATATTCACGTTGAGTTTTTTCCATTTGAGTTTTAACTCTTCCTCTAATTCTTTTTTCAACACCAATTATACTAGTTTCATTTTCCATAATTTTAATTATGGCGTTTAATCGTTTTTTAACATCATTGGTTTCAAAAATTTGTTGTTTTTCAGAAATTGAAGCCGCTATATGTGATGCAATATTGTCTGCAATTTGAGATGGGTCTTTTAGTTGCTTAATTGTATTTATTGTTTCGTTAGAAATTTTTTTATTAATAGATGTTAACTTTTCTAGTCTTCTTAAAGCGGTTGCTGCTAATGGAAACAGGTCTTCATCCTTAGAGAGGACATCGTTAAAATAAGTATAGTCACAAGTAATAAATTTTTCATTATCTTTAAAATCTAAAATTTTAACTCTTTTTATTCCTTCTACTAAAACCTTAACAGTACCATCTGGTAATTTTAATAATTGTAAAATATTTCCTTCACATCCATACATAAAAACATCAGTTTTACTTGGATCATCAATTTCAGAATTTTTTTGAGTGACCAGTATGATTTTTTTGTCTTTCTTCATTACTTCGTTTAATGCAGAAATTGATTTATCCCTTCCTACAAATAATGGAATAACCATGCTTGGAAAAACTACAATATCTCTTAAGGGAAGTAACGGCAGTGAGATTTTAACATCCATATTGCTAATATGGATATTATATTTTATTTTGCAATAGGTTTTTGCTAGTTATTAAGGATATTAAGCCGCTGTAGTCTTATTAGACTTTGATTTATTGTCACCTTTTGAATGAACCAAAATAGGTTGGGATTGACCTTTTGCTGCACTTGCATCAACAATTACTTCATCAATATCTTCTCGACTTGGTAAGTCGTACATTGTTTTTAACAAAATATTTTCCAAGATCGATCTTAATCCTCTTGCGCCTGTTTTTTTCTTTATCGCTTTTTGAGCTATTTCTTTTAGAGCATTTTCTTTAAATATTAATTTAGCTCCATCTAATTTAAATAATTCTTGATATTGTTTTGTTAAAGAATTTTTTGGTTCTTGTAATATTTTTATTAAAGATTTTTCATCTAAATCTTCAAGTGTAGCAATCATGGGTAATCTACCAATGAATTCTGGGATTAGTCCAAATTTCAATAGATCCTCAGGCTCAAGCCCTTTCATCCACTCACCTGTTTTCTTATCTTGAGTATTTTTTACATCAGCACCAAATCCAATTGAAGTTCCTTTGTCTCTTTGAGAAATTATTTTGTCTAATCCAGCAAAAGCACCGCCACAAATAAACAATATATTTGTTGTATCAACTTGTAAAAATTCTTGTTGTGGATGTTTTCTTCCACCCTGTGGAGGTACACTGGCAACAGTACCTTCCATTATTTTCAGTAAAGCTTGTTGCACACCTTCACCTGAGACATCTCTTGTGATTGATGGATTTTCAGATTTTCTGCTTATTTTGTCAACTTCATCGATATATACAATTCCTCTTTGGGCTTTTTCTACATTGTAATCTGAGGCTTGTAATAATTTTAAAATAATATTTTCTACATCCTCACCAACATACCCTGCTTCGGTTAATGTGGTTGCATCAGCCATCGTAAACGGAACATCTAAAATTCTTGCCAAAGTTTGTGCTAATAAAGTTTTACCACAGCCTGTAGGACCAACTAAAAGTATATTGGATTTAGAAAGCTCAACGTTTTTACTTGTTTTGCTCTCATAATTTAATCTTTTGTAATGATTGTGAACCGCAACCGACAAAACTTTTTTTGCATGAGCTTGTCCAATTACATAATCATCTAAAACTGTACAAATTTCTTTTGGGGAAGGAAGACCATCTTGATGTTTAACAAAAGTGTCTTTACTTTCTTCTTTAATAATATCCATACATAGCTCAACACACTCATCACAAATGAATACAGTTGGGCCAGCAATCAATTTTCTAACTTCGTGTTGACTCTTTCCGCAGAAAGAACAGTAAAGAATATTTTTATTATTTGTAGTCATAAATTTTTAAACGAATCAATTGTAATACTTTATTATAGAAGACTCCTACTAATCAAGTTTGGAATATTCTAAATCAAGATATGGTATATTAAGATCTTTTTTCTACAACTTCGTCAATAAGACCAAATGACTTTGCAACATCAGCAGTCATGAAATTGTCTCTTTCAAGCGCAGATTTCACTTCATCAACGCTCTTGCCTGTATGTTTTGAGTAGATTTCATTTAATCTTTTTTTCAATGATAAAACTTCATTTGCATGAATCTCTATATCAGTTGCTTGACCTTGAAAACCAGCAGATGGTTGGTGAACCATTATCCTTGAATTTGGTAATGAAAATCTTTTTCCTTTAGTTCCAGCTGCCAATAAAAATGACCCCATCGATGCAGCTTGTCCAATACATAAGGTTGAGATGTCAGGTTTTACATACTGCATTGTATCATAAATACCAAGTCCAGCAGTTACTAATCCACCAGGGCTATTGACATATAAATAAATTTCTTTTTTAGGATCCTCTGCTTCTAAAAATAATAACTGAGCTGTAACAAGTGAAGCTACATTATCATTAATCTGACCGGTTAAAAAAATTATTCTTTCTTTTAATAATCGTGAATAAATATCATAAGCTCTTTCACCTTTGCTAGATTGCTCCACCACCATAGGCACTAGATTACTCATATGTTCAGATAAATTTGCTGTCATAAATTGATTCGACTTCCTTTATACAACTTGAGATTACTTTTTGCTAACTTTTTTTGCTTTTTTTGGTGCTGGCTTTGATTTTACTGTTTTTGTTGAAGATTTTTTTTCTTTAGCAGTTTTTACATCAGTTTTTTTCTTTGTGTCTTTTTTTTCATCACCATGATCGTGATTGTGGTTGTGGTCATGTTGATGAGCTTCTTTTAAAATTTTTTCTGCTTCAGATTTTGATATTTCTTTTTTATTAGCTTTGCCTTTTTCCTTAATCAAATTTAAAATTTTTTCCTCATATACTGTTCCCCTTAGACTGGCGACTGCAGAAGGATTTTTTTGATAAAAGTCCATTACCATTTTTTCTTGTCCTGGCATCATCCTCAGCTGTTTCTGAACCTCATTTTGAATTTCTACCTCGCTAACTTTAATTTGATTTTTCTCGCCAAATTCATTTAAAATTAAACCTGTTTTT
>JACWDH010000034.1 GCA_014654235.1 Pelagibacterales bacterium SAG-MED10
CCATTAGTAACACCAGCACATATTGTACCTGAATGGTATCTCTTACCATTTTACGCAATTTTAAGATCAGTCCCGGACAAATTACTTGGAGTAGTTGCTATGCTATCAGCAATTTTAATTTTAGCAGTTTTACCTTGGCTAGATACTTCAAAAATAAGATCAGCAGTATTTAGACCGCTCTATAAACAATTTTACTGGATACTAGTAGCTGATGTTTTAATCTTGGGTTACATGGGTGCAATGCCAGCAGAAGGGCTATATTTATTAATTGCAAGAGTTGCAACGGCTTATTATTTCCTTCATTTTTTGGTTATTTTACCAGTGCTAGGATTAAAGGAGCGAACCATTCCTTTACCATTAAATATTACGGAACCTGTGCTTGGAGGGTCGCCTAATATGGCTATGGCTAAAAAAAAGGAAAGTAAATTAGAATAGTGAAAAAAATTTTTAAACTTTTTTCAATAATAATACTGTTATCCCTAAATAGTTATTCAGCAATCTCTGCGGAAAAAGTTGAGTACTTAAAAACTGACTGGAGTTTTAAAGGATTATTTGGAAAGTTTGATAGGGCCTCACTTCAAAGAGGATATCAAGTTTATACGGAAGTTTGTGCAGCTTGCCACTCTATGAAGTACTTAAGCTATAGAAATTTATCAGAAAAAGGTGGACCTGAGTTTTCTGTGGCTCAAGCAAAAGCAATTGCTGCTTCATTTGAGGTAACAGATGGACCAAACTCAGATGGAGAAATGTTTAATCGGCCAGGAAAACTATCTGATAAATTCGTCATGCCATATGAAAATGTTAAAGCTGCTGAAGCTGCCAACGGAGGAGCATATCCCCCAGATATGTCAGTATTAGTTAAAGCTAGAGGCGGGGGAGTAGACTATATTTATTCTTTATTACAAGGTTATGAAGAGGCTCCAAGTGGAATGACTTTAGACGATGGAGTTCATTACAATAAATATATGTACGGTAACAAAATTAAAATGTCAGCACCTTTGTCAGATGGAATTATTGAATATTCTGATGGTACAAACGCTTCAGTTCAGCAAATGTCAAAAGATGTAACAACATTTTTGATGTGGGCTGCTGAACCTAGTTTAGAAACTAGACACCAAATGGGATTCAAGGCTATCGTGTATTTGATAATTTTAACAATACTTGTATATTTCAGTATGAAGAGAATTTGGTCACGTGTTGAATCTGAAGTTTAAGACATCACCATCTTTTACAATATAATCTTTACCTTCTAATCTCATTTTTCCGTTATTTTTAGAATTCACCCAACCATCATTAGCAACAAAATCTTCATAGGAAATTGTTTCAGCTCTTATAAATCCTTTTTCAAAATCTGTGTGAATTTCACCAGCAGCTTTTGGAGCCGTACAGCTCTTTTGGATTGTCCAAGCTCTTGTTTCTTCAGGACCAGAAGTAAAATATGTATCGAGTTCTAGAATTTTGTATCCTTTCTGAATCAACATACTCAATCCAGTATCTTTTAATCCAATCATATCCATATAATTTTTTTTTTCTTCATTTTCTAATTCATTAATTTGATTTTCAATATCAGCTGAAACTATTAAAGTGTTTTCTTCACCATATTTCTCAATGAAGGCATTTGTGTAAATATTTCCCTCTTTCACACTCTGTTCATCAACATTACATACAAATATCTTAGGTTTTATGGATAACAATCCACTTTGGTTTAGTTGTTTAGTTTCAAACTGGGACTTAAGAACTGTTATATCTTTATCGTTATTGATACAATCTAAAGCAATCTCTAAAATTTTGAGCTGCTCATCCTCTATATTTTTCTTATTGTTTTTTTCTAATCTTTTTTGAATAGACTCTAAATCTGCAAGCATCATTTCTGTTTCAATAATCTCTAAATCTCTAATGGGATCTACTGTTGGATTAACATTCTGAATATCATCAGAGTCAAAGCATCTAGTCATATGAATTACAGCATCTACCTCTCTTATATGTGAAAGAAATTTATTCCCTAAACCCTCACCTTTTGAGGCACCTTTCACAAGTCCGGCAATATCAACAAAAGAAATTGTCGTATTAATTGTTTTTTTTGAGTTAGAAACTTTGGATAATTTTTCAAGTCGCTCGTCTGGAACTGGAACGACTCCTACATTAGGGTCTATTGTACAAAAAGGGAAGTTTGCAGCCTGAGCCTTACTAGAATTTGTAAGTGCATTAAACAAAGTGGATTTACCAACATTGGGCAAACCAACAATTCCACACTTAAAACTCATTATTTATTATTTACTGTGCTTGAAAATAAATCTAATTTTTTATTAACCAATATTGAAATAGAGTCTGTGATGTCATTGGTTATTTTTTCCAAACCTGTTATTTCATCTTCATCAAAATTTTGTAAAACATAGTCACTTATTTCCATATTATCTTTTGGTTTTCCAATTCCCACCCTTACCCTAGAATAATCTTTGCCAATAAATTTATCTATTGAGGCAATACCATTGTGTCCTGCACTTGATCCCCCAAATTTTGCTTTGATTTTTCCAAATTCTACATCCAAATCATCATGGAATACGATTACGTCCTCAGCATCAATTTTAAAATATTCTATGAGTTCTCGAATACATATTCCAGAATTATTCATAAAAGTTAAGGGCTTAATGGCATAAATTTTTTGATCTGCAACATTACCAGTGGTGAGCAATCCTTTAAATTTTGGTTTTTGTTTTGATAAGCTAAATTTTTTATTTATAGAGTCGATTATTTTAAATCCCACATTATGTCTATTATTTTCACTATCTGGAGTTGGATTACCTAAACCTACAAATAAAAGCATATAATGAATTCTAGTGGGAAGTAAATTTCAATTTTGATAACTTATTTTTTTTCTTCAGCAGGTTTTTTATCTTCACCTTCTTTTTTAGCACCTTCAGCAGCAGGTTTATCACCATCTGCTGGGGCTGCCTCTGCTCCTGCTGCACCTTCTTCACCTTCAGCTGCTTCAGCCTCTGCAGGTTTCTCAGGTTCTTTCATTACGGTTGGAGCTGCTAAAGTTGCAATTACAAAGTCTCTTCCTTGAATTGTGGGCACTACATCTTCATCTAAAGTTATAGATGAAATTTTAAAACTCTCTCCAATATCAATTCCATCTAAATCTATTACAAGATTTTCAGGAATTTTTTCACTTGGACATTTTAATTCAACTTTTCTTCTTACTATATTTAATACCCCACCTCTTTTAAGTCCTGGTGAGCTTTCGTGATTAATAAATTTTACTGGAACTTCAATTTTAATTTTAACACCTGGCACTACTCTTAAAAAATCTACATGAATAGGTTCATCAGTTATAATGTCGTATTTTATTTCTTTAGGAAGAACATTTTGTGTTTTTCCATCAACGTTTAAAGAAATTATGTTTGATAGAAAATTTTCTTTTTCAATTAATGATTTTAATAATTTTTTTGAGATTGCTACTTTTTCATTTTGAGCCTCTCCACCATAAATTATAGCTGGCACATTGCCATTATCTCTAAGGGAGGTTAGTTCACCTTTAGTTTTGGTGTCTCTTAT
>JACWDH010000035.1 GCA_014654235.1 Pelagibacterales bacterium SAG-MED10
TCACAAAATTAATGATACCATATTGAGTTACATTCAAAAAAAGAAAAAAATGGAAGAAACAGAATTTGATGCTATTTCTAAATTTAAATATTTCAGCAAAATAAAAAATGAGGCTGGAAAAGTATCTTCATTTTTAACTATTCAAGAGGGCTGTGATAAATTTTGTCATTTCTGTGTAGTGCCTTACACAAGAGGACCTGAGTACTCAAGACCTTTTCAACAAATCATAGATGAGGCCAAATACTTATCTGAGAAAGGGACTAAAGAGATAGTGCTCCTTGGTCAAAATGTTAATGCATATAATGACAGTAAAAATAGATTGTCCAACTTGATTATGGAAATAGAAAAAATAGAAGATATTAAAAGAATTAGATATACCACCTCTCATCCAAAAGATATGACTGATGATTTGATAAATGTTTATAAAAATTCTCAAAAATTAATGCCACTTGTTCATCTTCCAGTACAAAGTGGATCTGATAAAATTTTAGAGCTTATGAATAGAAAGCACACTGTTAAAGACTATTTGCGCATTTTTGAAAAATTAAAAAACATTAATAGTAAAATAGAATTTTCAAGTGATTTCATCATTGGTTATCCAGGAGAAAAAGAGGAAGATTTTGAAAATACTTTAAGTTTAATTGAAACAGTTAATTTTATTAATTCATATTCTTTTATTTTTAGTGCCAGACCAGGAACAGTTGCTTTTGATTTAGAACTTACTGACAAAAAAACTTCAATACAAAGATTAGAAACGATCCAGAATAAATTGTATGAAAATCAAATGAATAGAAATAAACTATTTAAAAACAAAATAATCAACGTTTTGGTTGAAAATTTAACTGATGACAAAACCAAAACTTTTGGTAGATCTGAGTATATGACATCAGTAGTATTCAATGGTAATAAAAAACATATTGGAAAAATTGTTCCAGTAAAAATTAATAAATTTAATAGAACCACCTTATTTGGTGAAATTATTGAGGATTTGGATAAAAAGGTAGCATAATAATTGAGCAGCATAACAAATAAAAATATAGATCCATCTTTGAAGTTTGTTTACTCAGACAACAATTCTTTAAGTGTTATATTTCATGATAATGATTTGTTGATGGGTGTTGTGGGTGAATTTAATAAAATTTACGAGAGTTAGAGAAAGTAACAAACTGTAGTTTGTACTCCAGAGGAAACTCCATACTAATTAAATCAAATCCAGAAAAGAATGAAATATTAAAAAATGCTATTCAGTTTTTAGCTAATCAGTTCATTAATAATGGAAGCATCGAGAGCAAAGATATAGTTTCTTCAGTAGATAAATTTATGATTAATGAAAAAGTTAAAAATAACAATGTAACTGATATAATTAAAACTCCAAAAAAATCTATAATTCCAAGATCTGAAAAACAAAAGGATTATGTAAGAGCACTAAGACAAAGTGATATTGTAATTTCAGCTGGCCCTGCAGGGACAGGAAAAACATTTTTAGCAGTTGCTGTAGGATTGACAATGTTATTAGAAAAAAAAATTGAGAGAATTATTTTATCAAGACCAGCAGTTGAAGCAGGCGAGCGTTTAGGATTTTTACCTGGAGATATGAAAGAGAAAGTAGATCCATATTTAAGGCCCTTATACGATTCACTTTATGATCTTTTTGATTTTGAAAAAATTCAAAGGATGATTGAAATAGGCGATATAGAAATTGCTCCATTGGCTTTTATGAGAGGACGAACACTTAAAAATTCATTTGCGATTTTGGATGAAGCCCAGAATGCTACTGATACACAAATCAAGATGTTTTTAACACGTATTGGAGAAAATTCTAAAATTGTAGTTAATGGTGACCCTACACAAATAGATTTGCCGAACAAAGGTATGTCAGGATTAGTGCGTTCAAAACAATTATTAGGCCACTTAAATGAGATATCGGTTGTTGATTTTGATCACTCTGATGTTGTAAGGCATCCACTGGTTTCTAAAATTGTAAAAGCCTACTCAAAGAATGATTAATATAAATGTCTTCTCAGAAGAGAAGGCTTGGTCAAAAAGGCTTAGAAATAAAGATCTTTTTTTTCAAAAAATCTGTAACGCTTTCCCAAAAAAATATAAGTTTTTAAATAAAAAAGTAAGTTTTACTTTACTGCTCTCTAATAATAAGAATATTCAAAAGTTAAATAAACTTTTTAGAAAAAAAAATAAGCCCACAGATATCTTGTCATTTCCATTAACTAAAAAATTGAGAGTTTCTAAACAAACTTATTTAGGAGATATAATAATTAGTTATAACTTTATAAACAAACCTAAATCATTAAATACGAAACTTTTTAAGGAGAAAGTGATCAAAATATTTATTCATGGCTTCCTTCATCTATTAGGTTTTGATCATAAAAAAAATAAAGACTATATAAAAATGTTAAAAGAAGAGGGGCAAATATACAAGTCCGTAATTTCTAAAACAAAATAAATTGACTAAAAAATTATATCTTGAATTTATATTTTTAATATTTTTAGGGGCCGCAACATCCCTAAGCCTACCACCTTTTAACTATGTAATTATTAACTTTATTACCTTGAGTTTATTATTTGCTTTTTTAATAAAGAGGTCAAAAGAAATCAAAAAAAAAAAAATATTCTTCTTTTATGGATGGCTTTTTGGTTTTGGTTATTTCATTACAAATCTTTATTGGATATCAATTTCTTTAACTTTCGATGAGAGTTTTAAGTTTTTGATCCCAGTAACATTAATTTTTATTCCAGCTTTTTTAGCCTTATTTTATGGACTTATTTCTTTTTTATTTTTTATTTTTAAAACTAAAAAAGTAATTTCATCTTTCTTTCTGTTTTCTCTAATTTTTGGTTTAACAGAGTATGTTAGAGGTTCTATCTTGATAAAAAGATTTGTTGTCCTCTTGGTTCCCTTCTTACATCATAACAATAAGCCTTAATACGATCTCCAGCCTTAATATTCTCTCTTGGAATTAATTCATTTTTTTTGAATGATTGCTTCAGTTCTTCCTAAATCAGCAATTACATTTCCAAATTCTAATCGTTTTACAATTCCACTTAAAATTGAGTCTTTTTTATCTATAAAATCGTTAAATTGTCTTTCTCTTTCGGCCTCTCTAACATTGAAGCTGATAACTTGTTTTGCAGTCTGCGCAGCTATTCTTCCAAAATCAAAAGATGGTAAAGGCTGAAGAACCTCATCACCAATCGCCTTGTCTTTA
>JACWDH010000036.1 GCA_014654235.1 Pelagibacterales bacterium SAG-MED10
GTGGTTAAAAGAATATATGAGTAACTAATGGCTATGAATTTAAATGAAATTGAGAGTTTAATTAAAGAGGCAATGCCTGATGCTGTTGTTGAAATACAAGACCTAGCTGGTGATGGAAATCATTACTCTGCAACTATAACCTCATCTCAATTTTCAGGTAAAAGCAAAATTGAACAACATAAAATGGTATACAATTCGTTAAAAGGAAGAATGGGTAATGAATTACATGCTTTAGCAATAAAAACAAAGGAAAATTAAAATGGATCAAGAAACTAATGATTTAATTAAAAATGAAATTGAGAATAATGAAGTTTGCTTATTCATGAAAGGAACACCTGATGCACCACAATGTGGTTTCTCAATGGCTACTTCCAATATTTTAAAAGTTCTGGAAGTAAACTTTAAAGGTATAAACGTATTAGCAGATCAAAAACTTAGAGAAGGTATCAAAATTTATAGTGATTGGCCCACAATTCCTCAACTATATGTTAAAAATGAATTTGTTGGTGGCTGTGATATTGTAAAAGAAATGTTTGAAAGTGGTGAACTTGCTAAACTGCTTGAAGATAAAAAAATAAATTTTAAAACTAAAAACTAATTATCTAGAATAATATTCGATAACTAGGTTAGGTTCCATAACAATTGGATAAGGAACTTCATCAAATTTTGGAGTTCTTACAAACTTAAGTTTTTTATTTTTTTCATCCATCTGAATATACTCTGGAGTTTCTCTTTCCTTATTTGCTAAAGCAATATCAATAATAGCCAGTTGTTTAGATTTATCTCTAATCTCAATTGAATCTTCTTCTTTTACTAAATAACTTCCAATGTTAACTTTTTTTCCGTTAACTTTAACATGTCCATGATTAATTAGTTGTCTGGCTGAAAATATTGTTGTTGCAAATTTTGCTCTATAAATTACAGCATCTAATCTTCTTTCAAGTAAACCTATTAAATTTTCACCTGTATCACCTTTTAGCATCACTGCTTTTTTATAAATATTTCTAAATTGTCTTTCATTGATATTACCGTAGTAAGCTTTTAGTTTTTGCTTAGCTTGTAACTGAATTCCATAATCAGAAGGCTTGGATGATCTAGATTGGCCATGTTGTCCTGGTCCGTAAGCTCTAGTATTAAAAGGGCTTTTCGGTCTACCCCAAAGGTTAACCTTTAATCTTCTATCGACTTTGTGTTTAGAGTTTAATCTTTTTGTCATTTGATAGAGGGGTTTATAAACTTACTCGTTGTTTTGTCAATCAACGTTTTTTTCCTAAACTAGCAAATACACTTGATAAAATACGTGTTTCTTTTGAGGATAATTCCATCCTATAAAAAATATTTCTCAAGTTCTCAAGCATTATGGGTTTCTTTTCTTTAGGTTTGAAGAACCCAATATCTTCTAAATTTTTAATACATAAGTTGGACATTGATAATATGTCTTTTTTTGAGGCTGACTTTACTTTTTTAGATTTTTTAAAACTAGAAACTTTTAAATTAATAACGCTATGCACAACTTGGGCAATTATAATTAAACTGTGAGACAAGTTCAGAGATTTAAATTCTGGGTTAGTTGGGATCTGAAGAGTATAATTTGCATAACTTATTTCGTTATTTGAAAGTCCTGAAGCTTCAGATCCAAATAAAAAAGCCACTTTTTTTTTATAATCTATCTTCTTTAAATCTTCTAATTGAATATGTTTGATGTTTTTATTTCTAAACCTTGCTGAAGTGGCAATTACTACATCAATATTTTTTAAAGCAGTCTCCAGGTAATTATAATTTTTACTCTTACTGATAATATTTTTTGCACCTACAGATGTAGCTAAAATTTTATCATTTGGATAGATGGGTTTAGGATCTACAACTATCATTTTTTGAAAATTAAAATTTTTCATCGCTCTCGCACATGCACCAATATTTTCTGAGAGCTGAGGTTTGTGCAAAATAAATGAAATGTTATTTTTTGACATAATTAGTCTATGCCATGACTTCTATCATAATTTGAAATTTCAGAGGTATCTAAATCCTTTAAATACTTTTCATTTGTTTGCCAGATACTCAGTTTTAATGGGTAACATTTTGCTACATCAGAGGAATGTTCAGATCCACAATCTCCACCAGGGCAAGCTGATAGAGCTCCTAATAAATCTGTCTCTGCAAAAAATTCTAAATAATCACCTGGTCTTACGGGGCTTGCCTTCATAAAATATTGTTTAGTATCATTGGTAAATCCCGTTAACATAAAAACGTTTAAAACATCGTGAACTATTTTTTCGGCTTCATCAATTTTAAGTTTTTTTTCTTTAACTAGAGCTCTAGTTAAATTTGAGTGACAGCAATAATGATAGTCATTACCTGATAGAAGTTTGGATGTATAAGGATCGCACCTTGTCCCAATTACATCATGTACCGATCCACCATCCTCATCATAATCATACCAATCTAACGTATCCCATGTAATAGTTGCTAAAGATCTAAGATAAGGAAAACTACTAAACATTTTATCTCCTACGGAAAGATGTGTTCCATAAAGAGCCCTTGTTTTTCCTGAATAAAATTTTTCATTTAAATTATTCAAATTAAAAAGATTTAAATCCCCTACTTGCGGCCCTTCAACACTTTCAATTCTAAAGAACTCACCTTTTTTAACTTGAAATGTTTTGGCGTCTCTTGGGGGAATTATAATTTCATTTTTTTTACTCAAATTTTTTCGCGCTATATGTAAAATAGTTAAGTTTTTTTCTTCAATGTTATTATTTGGATAGCAAACCACTGGTTTTGCTCCAATTCTTTCACTAATATCTAAAGGTTTTTTTGAAAACTTTCTAATCTTCATGCCTAAAGGCTAGCAGGAGCGTTATCTTTATAGAGTTTGTAATCCAAGCTATCGATGAGTGCTTTAAAAGATGCATCAATGATATTCGGTGAAACTCCTATAGTAAACCAATTTAACCCTTTAGAGTCTGTACTTTCAATACTTACTCTAGTTACCGCCTCTGTTCCTGTATTTAAAATTCTTACTTTGTAATCGACTAATCTTAAGTCTTTTAAGTATTCAGAATATTTATCAAGTTTATTTACGTTTTTTCTAATTGCGTTATCTAAAGCATTAACAGGACCATTACCT